>JALONV010000082.1 GCA_025454755.1 Bacteroidales bacterium
TAAGTATAAATACCACACATAAATAGGTCTTAAGAGTCTAAGGGTTCTTCCTGCATAAAGGTACTTTTGTGTGAATTAATTAACAATAGCAAAAGGCCGGAAGATGGTGAATTACATTGAAATGCTGAAGCAGGATGTAAGGTTTGAAGAAGGACTTAATGCCTGCATGAATTGCGGTGTCTGCACTGCCATCTGCCCGGCGGCAGAATTCTATGATTACGATCCAAGAAAGATAGTGGATCTTGTACAAGCCGGGGATAATGAGGAGATTGAGAAGCTAATGAAATCAGATACTATCTGGTATTGCGGAGAATGCATGTCATGCAAAACCAGGTGTCCCAGGGGAAATACTCCGGCATTCATTGTTATGTCGCTGAGGTCTCTTTCACAGAAGCTCGGTTTTTTCACTGAATCAGAAAAAGGACGTCAGCAATTTGCGATAAAAAGAACTGTTGGTGAGAATATCTTCAAATACGGCTATTGTGTAGCGACATACGCCGTAAGCCCTGAAATGCATAAGGAACAGGGACCAATCTGGGATTATATAATTGACCATACAAAAGAAATATACGAAAGGCTTGGCGGACATATTGATGAGAATGGAGAAGGACCTCTCAGAAAGATACCTCAGGGTGCCAGGGAGGAACTGAAGAAAATATTTGAGGTTTGGAGTGCAAAGACGAAGGTGTTGATAACGAATACTTTGAAGAAGTCTTCAAAGCCAATAACAAAAAACATACACTCTGATCAAGTAATATCCCGGGAATGAAAGAAGAAGGAAAGAAGAGAGTCTGGGCAGATTACCAGAAAGAGATTGCCGATGATCATTTTTTTTATGTAAGGTCCTGTATAAGACAAAGTTTCTTTCCGGGATCAGAGCAGTTTTTTCTTCATTTCATGAGGATTGTGCTCGGAAAGGATGTATTTGAGAATCCTTCACATACCTCATGCACAGGAATTGGTTACCATGGCGATATAGTTCCCTTAAGGACTATTATGGCAGTTGTCGCCCGTCATTTTGCACTCATGAAGGAATCGGGATATAAGAATATTGCTATTTCCTGTGTTACATCATTCGGGATATATACCGAAATACTTGAAACATGGAAGCATTTCCCTGAAGAACTTGTGCAGACCAAGGAAGATCTTTTCAAAGCTACAGGCCGTGAATTTGATGTTCCGGAAAACGTTGCACACACAAGCGATATCATTTTTAAGTTCAGAAACGAGGTCGCCGGAAAGGCAAAATTTCCCCTGATAAACAAGGATACAGGAGAACCTTTGAACGGAGTGGAACACATTGGCTGTCATTATGCAAAGATGTTCCCGAAGCATGGGGTAGGAGGCGCAGAATTTCCCCGCGTACTCAGCGGAATGATTGAAACATGGGGAGGCAAGGTGGTCGATTATCCTGAAAGGCGGCACTGCTGCGGTTTCGGCTTCAGACAATACCTTGTTCAGGCAAACAGGGGCTATTCACTGTCGAACACGGCAAAGAAATTTGAATCAATGAAACCATTCAAACCCGATTTTGTGCTTACCAATTGCCCGGGTTGCAATATGTTCATGGATAAGTGGCAGTACACAATCAAGGAGATGAATGGTACAATTTATGGTGAGAATGGTGAGTCAATACCTGTTCTTACATATGAGGAGCTTGCAGGCCTGGTAATGGGATATAACCCATGGGATCTTGGATTGCAATTTCACATGGTTCAGCCGGAGCCGCTCCTCAGAAAACTGGGTATCGAATTTAATCCCGACGATAAATTCAGGACAAAGGATGGCAGGCAGATGCCTGTTCCCAAAAACCTTATCAACGCATGACATGGAGGGGAAGGTAGTGATTATTGGAGGAGGCGCTGCAGGTATGGAGGCAGCAGGCCAGCTTGCAAGAGCCGGATGCAATGTCACCCTTCTGGAAAAACAATCCCTGACAGGCGGACACGTGAGGAACTGGTATCATCTGTTCCCCGACAAGCGCGATAGCATGGAGGTCATAGAATATCTTGAAAAACATATTGCTCATAAGAATATTTCCGTACTGACAGGAACTTCGGTGGAAGATATCCGGAGAAAGCATGGATCGATCGTTGTTAAAGCTAGTGACGGCAGGGAGTTTGATGCCGATGCAGTAGTATTATCAACAGGATTTGACCTGTTTAAAAGCGAACGGAAAGAAGAATATGGTTATGGCATTTATGATAATGTGATCACTTCGGCAGATCTTGAGTTAATGTTCCGGAAAGGAGAAATAAAAAGGCATGATGGCGCAGTACCTCAGAAAATCGGCATCGTACATTGCGTTGGCTCCCGCGACGAGAAGGCAGGTAATCTATATTGTTCCAAATTGTGCTGTGTGGCCGCAGTAAAGCAGGCAATGGAGATCAAGGGGTATATAGAAAGTGCAAGGGTTTTCTGCTTTTACATGGATATGAGAATGGGTGGCGCGCACTATGAAGAGCTTTACAGGGAATCACAGGAGAAATTCGGGATAAATTATATCAGAGGCAAGGTTTCGGAAGTTTCTGAAAATATTAATTCAAAGCTTGTCGTGAAGGTTGAGGATACTCTTGCTGGCAGACCTCTCAAAATGGAACTCGATATGCTTGTTCTGATGGCAGGTATGGAGATGTCGGAAGGTGGAAGAATAATAGCAGAGAATGCTGACCTTAAGACTGGCGAGAACAGGTTCTTTGCTCCGGCCGATCATCATTTCGGAAGCAACAAGGGGAATATGAAAGGAGTTTTCTATGCCGGAACCTGCACTGCTCCCATGAATATCACTGAAACAATATCTCATGCCCGCGCTGCTGTGGCAGATGTAATCTATTACCTGAAGGAAGGCAAAAGCTGAGATGGAAAAGTTCGGATTCTCCATACTGAAAGAAAGGCATATAGATTATGATGCTAATGACAAAAGTATCGCGGAATATATAAGCGAGAGGGAACCCAGCTTCAGGATATGCATTGAATGCGGATGTTGCACCGCAACCTGCACTACGGGTAATTTTACATCTTTTAGTCTCAGGGAGCTCCAGATACTTATTAAGCGCGGTGAGAACGATAAAGTCCGCGATAACATAAAGAAGTGTATGCTCTGCGGAAAATGTACACTTGTCTGTCCGCGCGGCGTTAATACGCGAAATGTTGTAACACTGGCCCGCGAAGCTTTTGAAAATGAAATTGAAAATGCAGTTTGATCCTTTTATTATACCATTTGAAATAGGCCTCTACTCGATTGTTATCTATGCCGTGGTCAGAAGCGTCATGTGGTTCAGGGATCTGTCGAAACAGGACAAGCTCAGGCTTCAGAGAGGCTTCTTCGGACGCTCATTTGGCCGAAGCATAAGAGAAATATTTATGGAAAGCCTGATCCACAGGAAGATACTCAAGGCGAATCCCCGGCTCGGATACATGCACATGAGTCTTGCCTTCGGATGGTTCCTTCTTATCCTGTTCGGAACCCTCGAAGCTGATATCTTCGGATCAAGCCACCTTAATCCCCCTTACAAAGCAATATTCTTCAAGTTTTTTAATCCTGACCATGGAAGGACAGGCTTTGAAGCAGTCTGGTCATTTATTATGGATTTCCTGCTTGCCTTCATTCTGTCGGGACTTATACTGGCCATCATTAAGAGAGTATCATCAAGAGTTGTTGGGATGAGGAAGACAACAAAGCTTAAGCCTCTTGACAAAGTTGCACTTATTTCACTCTGGACTATCTTTCCAAGCCGTCTCCTTGCCGAGAGTTTCACAAGCGGAGCATACGGAACAGGAAGTTTTCTTACCGGGTCACTGGGATCATGGCTCGCCTCTTTCCTGCCGGCCAACGAAATGGCGTATCCATTCTGGTGGCTTTATTCACTTTCACTGGGAACATTTTTTGTCCTGCTTCCCCTTACAAGGTATATGCATATCCCTACTGAGCTTTTCCTTATATTCGCAAGGAATTCAGGAATAACCACCGGTGATAAAGCCGGCGCTTTCACTGAGATGCAGATTTACTCATGTTCTTCATGCGGTATATGCATTGATGCCTGCCAGCTCAATTTTTCCACTGGAATCACAAATATCCAGTCTGCCTACCTGCTTAAAGGTATCCGCAATGGTGATAATATAAATGACATATCATTCAATTGCCTTATGTGCGGGAGATGCGATCAGAAATGTCCTGTGGGGATCGAGCTTACACCCATCAGAATGATCCGGAGAAGGGCAGGGGAGACTCATCCTGTCGAAAAAAAATTGTTGGAAAGATATTTCCCCGATAAACCTGCTGTTCAGCTTCCAAAGGCCAATGGAAAACCATCCTACAACTTTCTTCCCGCCATTGAGCCCGGTCAGGCAGATGTCGTTTATTTTGCAGGCTGTATGACACACCTGACGCCTTCCATCAGGAATGCAATGATCAGTATCCTTGATGCTTCAGGTGTCAAATATAAATTCATTGATGAGAATGGCGGTGTATGCTGCGGACGTCCACTAATGCTTGCAGGTCAGGATAAGGAAGCAAGAGAACTTATAAATTTCAACTCACAGCTGATATTGAGATCAGGCGCCAGCACACTCGTCACTTCATGCCCCATATGTTACAAAGTTTTCAGGGAGAGCTATTATCTCAATGTGGAAGTTCTTCATCATTCGCAGTTTATCAGGAATCTGATTGATGATGGATCGCTAAAACTTAATTTCCTGAGAAAGAAGGTTGCATACCATACACCCTGCGACCTTGGACGAGGATCAGGAGTTTATGATGAACCAAAGGATGTGCTCAGGTATGTTTCCCGGCTTCAGGCTACAGATGCGGATGATGAGAACTCATTGTGTTGCGGAGGAAGCCTTGGGAATATGAAAATAAGCTACCATCAGAAGCATAAGATCGCGACTGATGCTGCAGCAATACTTACAAAGGATAATCCTGATATTCTTGCAACAGCATGTCCGTTATGCAAAAAGACATTCGCTTCTGCTACGAAGACAAAAGTTGCCGATATAGCCGAGATTGTCGCTGAAGCTATTGTTCAGCCCAATCCAGTCAGGAATGTAGCTGATACTCAATCCACTCCCTTGCATTCACAAATGCCTTTATCCACGGTGTGACATCGTCATTCTTCCTGTCGGCAGGATAGTAACCGCACTGCCATGGGAAAAATGCACGTTCGAGATGCGGCATCATAACAAGATGACGGCCGTCGTCAGAACACAATCCTGCCACATCATAATCCGAGCCGTTTGGATTTGCAGGGTACGTGTGTGCGGAGAATTTCATTGCTATGTTATATTTCTTCTCGGGGTATGGCAGGCTGAATTGTCCATCGCCGTGAGCCACCCAGATGCCAAGCTCCATTCCTTCCATATTGCCCAGCATCACCGAGTTGTTCTTCATTATCTTCACTCCGAGAAATGCAGATTCAAATTTATCTGATTTATTTCGAAGGAGTTTTGGCATCTTCTTATGATGCGGGTAAATGAGGCCAAGCTCTGCCATCAGCTGGCAGCCATTGCAAACACCCAGCGATAATGTATCTGAACGCTTGTAAAATTTTTCAAGTGCTATCCTGGCTTTCCTGTTATACATGAAGGCTCCGGCCCAGCCTTTTGCAGAACCCAGTACATCGGAATTGGAAAAGCCGCCCACAAAGACTATCATATTTATGTCCTCAAGAGTTTCTCTGCCTGAGATGAGATCAGTCATATGGACATCCTTAACATCGAATCCGGCAAGATAAAGAGCATAAGCCATCTCTCTGTCACCATTTACCCCTTTCTCCCTTATTATTGCAGCCTTAGTCCCGCTCTTCTTTCTTCTGTCTGGCGAAATGCCAAGCGACTTGAATGAACCCCGGAAACTTCCATGGTTGAAATTCAGGTCATGCTTGATGTAATTGTCATATCTTTCTCTGGCAAGCCCGGGGCCACACTGCCTGCGATCGAGCAGGTATGATGTTTTGAACCATTTGTCGCGCAGTTCATCAATATCGAATTTCCCCTTGTAGCCCTGGTTGGTGATAAAAATTGTCCTGTCATTTACCGGATGCCCGATCGACAGGTACGAAATACCATTCTCCAGCAGGATCTCTGCAACCTCTTCCTCATCCTTTACCTGTATAAGCAGTCCGGGATTCTGGCAGAAAAGAAGCCTGATTGTGTCGCTGTCATTTAAAGCTGAAAGATCAACAGTCATGCCTCCGGAAGTATTTGAGAAACACATCTCGAGGAGTGTAGTAATCATGCCGCCGGCAGAAATATCATGACCGGCAAGGATCTTGTTTTTTAATATAAGTTGTTGAACGGTATTGAATACCTCTGAAAAATATTCAGGATCCCTGACGGTGGGGACTGAATCGCCAAGACGGTTGATAACCTGGGCGAAGCTGCTGCCTCCAAGTTTACGTCCATCCCGGCTCATGTCGATATAGAGGATGCTTGTATATGGATCATTGACAATTACGGGTTCAACTATTTTCCGGACATCCTTTACTTCTCCGGCTGCAGTTATAATCACTGTTCCGGGAGAAAAGACAACCTGGTCGTTATATTTCTGCGTCATTGAGAGGCTGTCTTTGCCCGTGGGGATATTTATACCGAGAGCTGTTGCAAAATTACTTGCAGCCCCGACAGCACAATATAGCCTGGCATCTTCGCCTTCATTTTTGCAAGGCCACATCCAATTGGCCGATAGTGAAACAGTTTTCAGCTTATTGGCCATCGGTGCCCAGACTATATTTGTAAGGGCTTCGGCTATGGAAAGCACAGAGCCTGCGGCAGGATCAATTAATCCGGCAGCCGGTGCATGACCGAGCGATGTTGCCATCCCCGCTTTTCCCCGGTAGTCCAGAGTTATTGCTCCTGCATTATTAAGAGGCAGCTGGAGAGGACCGGCACATTGCTGTTTTGCTATCCTTCCTGTTACTGACCTGTCGACTTTGTTGGTAAGCCAGTCCTTGCATGCAACCTCCTCAACCTGCAGGACCATTTCTATATATTCATGTATCCTTGACTGGCTGTATTCGACTTTTTTCCATGATGTCTTCACTGTAGAGTCGTTCATAACCGTCTTAGGAGGTTTTCCAAACAGTGCTTCAAGCTTTATATCAATTGGTTTTTCTCCGGTATGAGGATTTAACAGTGTAAACTGGTGATCTCCGGTTATTTCTCCAATAATATATATAGGTGCTCTTTCTCTTTCTGCGATCTTCCTGAATGAATCAATTGACGTTTTTTTCATTACCAGTCCCATTCTTTCCTGCGACTCATTGCCGATTATCTCTTTTGCCGACAATGTGGGATCTCCAATGGGAAGTTTGCTGATGTCCACTTTTCCTCCTGTAGCTTCCACAAGCTCTGACAGGCAGTTGAGATGTCCTCCGGCACCATGATCGTGTATTGATACCACGGGATTATTGTCCATTTCTCCCAATGCTCTTATGGCATTGTAGACCCTTTTCTGCATCTCTGGATTTGCTCTCTGTACTGCATTAAGCTCTATGGCGCTGTCGTATTTTCCTGTGTCAACAGATGAAACTGCACCTCCGCCCATTCCGATCCTGTAATTGTCGCCTCCGAGAAGAACAATCAGATCGCCTTTTTCAGGAACATCTTTCTCGCTGTCTTTCTTCTTGCCTATCCCTATGCCCCCGGCAAGCATTATGACTTTATCGTACCCGAATTTCTTCAGATTCTCAAAATGCTCGAATGTAAGCAGTGACCCGCAGATCAGGGGCTGTCCGAATTTATTGCCAAAGTCACTGGCGCCGTTTGATGCCTTAATAAGAATATCTTCGGGCGTCTGGTAGAGCCATGGTCTCTCTTTTGTTTCCTTTTCCCATGGCCTCCCTCCGTCAGGTCTGGGGTATGATGTCATATAAACGGCAGTTCCTGCGACAGGAAAAGCTCCCTTGCCCCCGGCTATGCGGTCTCTGATTTCGCCGCCTGTACCTGTTGATGCCCCGTTGAATGGTTCGACGGTAGTCGGGAAATTGTGTGTTTCAGCCTTGAGAGAAAGAACTGAATCAAAGGTCTTTATATTGAAGAAATCGGATTTATCCTGTGTTGCCGGCGCGAATTGTTCAGCAGGAGGACCCTGTATAAACGCACAGTTATCCTTATATGCGGAAACTACTTTATTGGGATTTTGACTGGTAGTCTCTTTGATAAGCTGGAACAGGGTCGATTCCTTTTCTTTGCCGTCAATGATGAATGTGCCGTTAAAGATCTTATGCCGGCAATGCTCAGAATTGACCTGTGAAAAACCAAATACTTCACTGTCTGTCAGTTTGCGTCCGATCCTGACAGCAAGCTTTTCCAGGTATTCAACCTCATCTTCGTTCAGGGCAAGCCCTTCCTGATTATTATATTTGCCGATATCTTCAATGTATAACACAGGATCGGGTTTTTTGTCGATAGTAAATATATTCTGGTCCAATCCTTTGTAGAGTGACTGAAGCATCGGATCCCATTCGGGTTTGGATTCAGCATGATGGAACTCCTCAATTCTTGTTATGCCGGTAATTCCCATATTCTGGGTGATCTCAACTGCGTTGGTGCTCCACGGAGTGATCATCTCTTTTCGAGGGCCTGTGTAATTGCCGCTGATTTTCTTTTTCCCGGTAAGCTGAGCATTGTCAAAGAGCCAGATAAGCTTTTCAATTTCTTTTTCAGGCAGTTTTTTTGATGTTCCTGTTGCAATGATTTTGTTTGTGCCTGTTTTAAAGAAGAGGATCATGAGTTAAAATAATTTGCATGTAAATATAAAAATGTTTTTTTATTACCCCCCGCACCCCCCTAAAGGTCACCAGCCCCCCAACCCCCCTGAAGATAAGAACCCCCGCTGCTTCGCAGCACCCCCTGAAGGGGGTTTATAAACCCATAGCCAATTTTAATAGTGGGTCTCATCCCCCCTTTAGAGCCTGTCCCGCGCCAGCGGGAGGGGCATGGGGGGTTTTCAATCCGCTTCTCTCCAGGAAAGCATCTATTGTCGGTTCTTTTCCCCTGAAACTTTTATAGAGGTTCATAGGTCTGTCGGTTCCTCCTTTCTCAAGGATGTTTCTCCTGAACGATTCTGCAGTTTCCCTGTTAAAAATGCCTGTCTCCTTAAAATGCCTGAATGCATCCGCATCGATTACTTCAGCCCATTTATAGCCATAATAGCCTGCTGCATAGCCTCCTCCGAAAATATGTCCGAAAGAAACACTCATGTTTGATCCTTCTACCGGGGGAAAGAGCTCTGTTTTCGCCATCGCTGCTGACTCGAATTCAGCCGGATCCCGGGTAACCGGTTCTGTCACCGTATGCCATGCCATATCGAGGAATCCGAATCCCAGCTGCCTGTTGCATGCATAACCCTCATTGAAAGTAGCTGATGCCCTGATCTTCTCTATCAGTTCATCGCTTATTCTTTCACCTGTTTTATAATGCACAGCCCATTCTGAAAGCCACTCTTTCTCATATGCATAGTTTTCCATGAACTGCGATGGCAGCTCAACGAAATCACGTGCAACGCTTGTCCCGGACAGGGTTTCGTAGGTGCACCTGGTAAGGATCCCATGCAGGGAATGGCCAAATTCATGAAGGAAAGTAGTTACCTCGTTAAATGAGAGAAGAGAAGGCCT
>JALONV010000083.1 GCA_025454755.1 Bacteroidales bacterium
AAACCCGTTCGCGATGAGAACGCGAAGAGCCGGCAAAGTTCGAACCGAGGAGCGAAGCGACGAGTTCGTGAGCGAAGCGAACAATCGCGCCGGAATCACAACCTCTTAAAAGGCACAAACCTCACAAAAGTAAGACGTTTTATCTCTGTCTTGCTTTTCTTTTTAACTACCAGCTGAAGTTCCTGAACAGCTGAAGGTTTCCCAACCGGTATTACAAGGCGTCCATCTTCTGCCAGCTGATCAATAAGCGGCTGCGGAATAGTCTCAGCAGCAGCAGTAACAATTATAAGGTCAAACGGCGCATATTCTTTCCATCCCTGGTAACCATCACCATACTTGCATACCACATTTTTATATCCGAGTTTCTTAAGCCTCTCTTCCGATTCTTTTGCAAGCTCCGGTACTATCTCAATAGTGTATACCTTATCAACGATCTCAGCCAGTATCGCAGCCTGATAGCCCGATCCTGTTCCTATTTCAAGCGCCTTCATCCTGCTTCCGGGTCTGATGACTTCAGTCATATAAGCAACAATATATGGCTGTGAAATGGTTTGTCCGTAGCCTATAGGCAGGGGATAGTCATTATAAGCTTCATCCTGGTACTCTTTTGGTACAAAAAGATGACGCGGCACTTTTCTCATGGCATCAAGAACCGCAGGATTGCTAATTCCCCTGTTCATGATCTGGGTCTTAACCATCCTTTGCCGCATCGGTTCAAACTGGTCAGCCTGTTGTTGAAGAAAACCTGCCATAATAATTACCGGAATAATAATCAGGGTTTTCACGGCAAACTCTATTTCCTACAATTTACAAAAAACTGAATAAAGAGAGAAATCCTTTTCCAAGAAATTCTATTGCCGGCCAGATAGGAAGGAGGTTTATTTTTGAGATTGCCGAAAAAATAAGCAGTCCAAAAAGAGCTATTGTACCATATTTATAAAGCCCTGCGTAAAGAGCAGGATATTTCCTGAACCAGTTAAGCAGAAGATGAGATCCGTCCAGCGGGGGAATGGGAATCAGATTAAATACAAGCAAGCCCCAGTTGATATAGATAGCGTAGATAAATATCTCCGAAAGGATAACATGTCCCCTGTGATAACCCGTAATATCAATGTCGATGAAAAGCAGGTAAATAATTGACAGCACCATTGCAGTCAGGGCGTTTGAAAGCGGCCCTGCCACAGCAATCTTCATGATGTCTTTCTTGGGATTATGCAGGTTCTTTTCATCAAACTGTACAGGTTTAGCCCATCCGAAGCCGGCAACAAGAAGCATTATAAACCCAAGCAGATCAATATGTTTCAAAGGATTCAATGTCAGCCTGCCCTGATCTTTTGAGGTTGTATCGCCACACAGGCTCGCAATCCAGGCATGGCTGAACTCATGTACAGTAAGCCCAATGACAATGCCGGGCAGGAATTTAAGCGTGCGCAGGATATCAATTCCTTCCATTTACTGGATTTTAGAATTACGAGAGGAGTGAAAAATATTTTTCAAAAATACAAAAAATGTTATCGTCTGCCTGAGATTTCTTTTAAAAGCCTGAAAAACTGACGTTTCCTTCATCCTTTATTAAGGATCAAGGGCAATATAACTAAAAAAATTCTCAAATCCTGAACGCTATTTAAGTACTTATTTGCACTTTCGTATGGTAAAAACTCGTTCTAAGAAAAACAGACCTATGAGAAAATTCGCTTCAATACTTGGGATTATTCTGGCAACCGGACAGTTCAATCTTTTTTCCCAGGTACCGTCCGACACAGTTCAATCTTTTTTCCCAGGTACCGTCCGACACATCTGTTTTTCTGATTACCTGCGGACCCGGAATTGAAACCTATTCCCATTATGGACATAGTGCTCTCAGGGTAACCATGGCAGGACCGGGCACCGATATCGTTTATAACTGGGGAGTATTTGATTTCAGCACACCGCATTTTGCATATAGATTTGCCAAAGGCCGGCTCGATTATATGCTGGATACAGAGACTACCAGACGTTTCCTGCAGACATATTTATATGAAAAGAGGTGGGTTCAGATTCAGAAGATCAATTTGAGTGCCTCTGAGAAAAAAATGCTGATGGAACTTATTTCAGAGAATCTCAAACCCGAAAATGTCAGGTACAGGTATGACTTCTTCTATGATGATTGTTCAACCCGGATCAGAGATCTTCTTGAGAAAGTCCTTGGCAGCAGGCTGGTTTATTCTTCCCCGGCCGAAAAGAAACAACCGACTTTCAGGTTTCTTGTTGGAACATATCAGGCACAATATCCCTGGCTGGATCTTGGAATAGACCTTTTAATGGGGACCCCCAGTGACAGGAAAGCTTCTGACCGCGACAAGATGTTTCTTCCTCTGGAGTTGCAAAATAGTCTTTCAGAGGCTTATGTGAACAACAACGGCAAAATGATCCCTTTGCTTCAGAATCCGGAAACTGTCCTTGATTACAGTGATCCTGTCATAAAACAAAATTTCCTCCTTCATCCGTTTTTCATATTTACTTTGCTGTGTATTGCAGTGATCATTTTCACTGCTATGGTAAAAAGCAGACTAGCCGTTAAAATCTTTGATATTATCCTCTATTCAATTTATTCCTGTCTCTCCCTGCTGCTGATATTTACAAATTTCATTACCTCTCACCACCAGATGAAATACAATCTTAGCATGCTGTGGATCAGTCCATTCGTGCTTATCTGTCTGGCGGCTATTATATTAAATAAAGAATGGGTTGGCTGGTTCAGAGCCGTATTAATATTATGTCTGATCGCGTTAGCAATTCTGATAGCATTTCCTGTTGTCGGCAATACTGCTTTTATGCCTCTGATCCTCATAATTATGGTACGCAGTTCAGTGCGCTCAGGATATTCATGGAATCCCCTGACATTGAAGACTTTTTAACACAACTTTAACACTCCTTAACACCTCTTTATTAAATTGCATGCTTCTTTTGTGTACCTGTTCCACTGCAGGAAAATCACAGAAAGAATGAGACATGTTTTACTAACTTTGCGACTTAATATTATTTAATATGGAGCAGACAACTGACATAAGATTACTAAATGAAAAGATAGAAAAAGAGAGCGCTTTTGTCGATATCATACGGATGGAAATGAACAAAGTCATCGTTGGGCAGAAGCATCTCACCGACAGCCTGATGATCGGATTGCTTGCAAACGGACATCTGCTTCTCGAAGGTGTGCCCGGTCTGGCTAAGACCCTTGCAATAAAATCACTTGCAGCAATCATCGATGCGAAATTCAGCAGGATTCAATTTACACCTGATCTTCTTCCGGCTGACCTGATCGGTACGATGATTTACAGCCAGAAGAAGGAGGAGTTTGTTGTAAAAAAAGGGCCGGTATTTGCCAATTTCATTCTTGCCGATGAAATTAACAGGTCGCCAGCGAAGGTGCAGAGCGCATTGCTGGAGGCAATGCAGGAACGTCAGATTACCATAGGCGAAAATACCTTCAAACTTGATGAACCATTCCTTGTGCTTGCAACACAGAATCCGATCGAGCAGGAGGGTACATATCCGTTGCCCGAAGCACAGGTTGACAGGTTCATGATGAAAGTACTGATCGACTACCCTACAATGGATGAAGAGAAGCTGATAATCAGGGAGAACCTGGCAAGGGAATTCCCCAAAACAAACACCGTGCTGAAAACATCCGACATTGTCAGAGCACGGGATGTAGTCCGGGAAGTATATATGGATGAGAAGATTGAGAATTATATACTCAATATAGTCTTTGCCAGCAGAAATCCTGAAAAATACGGTCTGCCGGTATATAAAAATATGATCTCGTACGGAGCATCTCCCAGGGCATCTATCAACCTCTCTCTTGGGGCCAAAGCTTATGCGTTCATTCGCCGGAGAGGTTATGTAATTCCTGAAGATGTCAGGGCAGTATGTCCCGATGTAATGCGTCACAGAATTGGTCTCACTTATGAGGCTGAAGCCGAAAATATAAACCAGGATAAGATAATTGCTGATATTCTCAATGTGGTGGAGGTTCCGTAGAATATGGAAGCAACAGAACTATTAAAGAAGGTACGGAAGATTGAAATAAAGACCAGGGGACTCACCAATCATATTTTTGCCGGAGAGTACCATACCGCCTTTAAGGGAAGAGGTATAGCCTTCAGCGAAGTGCGGGAATACCAGTATGGCGACGATATAAGGAGTATCGACTGGAATGTGACTGCCAGATTCAATCATCCATACGTAAAGGTTTTCGAGGAAGAGCGTGAGCTTACTGTTATGCTGCTAATAGATGTAAGCGGATCAGGTAATTTCGGAACCAGGGTCAGCTTTAAAAGGGATGTTATGACAGAAGTGGCGGCCGTTCTGTCATTCTCGGCAATTTTTAATAACGATAAGATCGGTGTAATTTTCTTTTCAGATAAGGTAGAGAAATTCATACCGCCTAAAAAAGGCCGTAAGCATATCCTCAGGATAATCAGAGAACTTCTAAATTTTAAAGCAGAAAGCCGAAAGACTAACCTGGATGAACCACTTAGATTTCTCACTAATGCAATCAAGAAAAGATGCACTGCATTCATTCTTTCTGATTTCTTTGCTCCCGGATTCGAAGAAGCCCTGCGAATAGCCGGTAACAAACATGATATTGCTGCGATAAAAGTCTATGATCCATTTGAGAAATCAATACCCGATATAGGACTTGTGAAAGTTACAGATTCCGAAAGCGGCACAGAAAAATGGATAGATACTTCGTCACGTTCAACAAGAGATACGTACCGCCAATGGTGGGAGCGGCATATTGAAGAGATCAGGAATAGTTTCAGGCGATGTGGAGTTGACTCTGCATTTATAAGCACAGGGGAAGATTATGTGAAGCCATTGATAAAATTGTTTGAGAGCAGATGATCATGAAACGGTTGCTTACGTCAATATTGATATTTATTGCAGTGCTGACCTCAATGAGCGGTCAGGATGTAAAAGTTTCTGCTGCTTTTGACACTTCCAGAATCTATATCGGCGATCAGATAAATTATACTGTAACAGTCGAGCAGCCTTCGGGATTGCCACTTAGCCTTAAACCCGTAAGGGACACTCTTTGCAGGAATATCGAAATACTCTCCGGTCCGGTTATGGATACAGCAACTTTGCCGGGTGACAGACTGAAATATGTAAGCAAATTCCTCATAACTTCATTTGATACGGGCATTTATGTCGTGCCTCCGTTTTATGCTGAAATCAATGATGAAAGAGGCATCAGGCGCTTCCATTCAGACTATTCGTTCCTCGAGGTAATGAGAGTTAAGATTGCACCCCGGGATACTTCTGCCAAAATATTCGACATAATTAAACCATACAAAGCTCCTATAACCGTAGGAGAAATTCTTCCATGGGTTCTTGTTGCAATTGCTGCTGCAGCCTTGATCTGGGGAATAATAAAATTGGTGCGCAGGCTCAGAAGGACAAAGAGTGAACCTGAAGAAGTGATAAATCCTGATCCTGCTCACATCATTGCATTCCGAGAACTTGAGAAACTCAGGGAGGAAAAGCTCTGGCAAAAGGGAGAAGTAAAGCAATACTATTCAAGGCTTACGGAAATAGTGCGTCAGTATCTTGAAAACAGGTTCGCCGTTTACTCTCTCGAGATGACAACATCGGAAACACTTGAAGCACTTCTTAAGAAAGGCTTTAAAAGGGATGAATCATACACCAGGCTGAAGTCAGTGCTTAACGGATCGGACCTTGTAAAATTTGCCAGGTATAAGCCTGATCCTTCTGAAAATGAGCAAAACTACCAGGATTCATGGCAATTTGTAGAGACAACAAGGGTGAGGGAAGAAATAGTTGCGGATGATTCTGAAATACAAAAGGAGGCAAAAATATGACAGGAATATCATTTGCAAATCCCGCATATCTGTGGCTCCTGCTTCTTGTGCCCGGGATGATAGCCTTTTATATCCTCAGACAGCAGAAGACATTTGCCTCGCTCCAGATGCCTGGTTTGAAACCTTTTGAAAATTCCGGCTCAACATTCAGGAATTATTTAAGGCATATCCTTTTTGCTCTTCGTGCTGCTGGAATTGCACTCCTGATAATTATAATCGCAAGACCTCAGACGACGGATAAATTTCAGAATACGACAACAGAAGGGATTGATATCATAATGGCTCTTGATATTTCAGGAAGCATGCTCGCCCGCGATTTTAAGCCTGACAGGCTTGAAGCATCCAAGAATGTTGCTACAGAGTTCATTTCAGGCAGGCCCTACGACCGTCTTGGACTGGTAGTATTCAGCGGCGAAAGCTTTACCCAGTGTCCGCTTACAACCGATCATGCAATTCTTGTAAACCTGATGCGCGAACTCCAGAGCGGCATGATAGAAGACGGAACGGCAATTGGCAACGGACTTGCCACAGCAGTAAACAGGATTAAAGACTCCGAAGCTAAAAGTAAAGTAATAATCCTGCTTACCGATGGAGTTAACAACAGGGGAGAGATTGCACCTGCAACCGCAGCTGATATTGCAAAAACTTATGGTATTAGGGTTTATACCATTGGAGTGGGCAGCCAGGGCATGGCGCCATATCCCGTGCAGACACCATATGGAATTCAGTATCAGAATATGCCTGTCGAGATTGATGAACCGATACTCAAAGAGATTGCATCCAAAACAGGAGGAAAGTATTTCAGGGCTACTGACAATGATAAGCTCATCCAGGTGTATGCTGAGATAGACAAAATGGAGAAATCGAAGATCGATGTAAGGCAGTTCACAAGGAAGGAGGAAAAATATCTTATTCCGGCAATTATCGCATTTGCACTTCTTGCATTTGAGATCCTTGCGAGGCTTACAATATATAAGAACATCACTTAATCAGGGAAATATGCAATTGTTCAGATTTGCCAATCCTGATCTTCTGTACCTGCTGCTGGTGCTTCCGGTAGTTGTGATATTTTTTATTATAAATGAAATCAGGAAGAAGAGAGCAATAATGCGTATCGGAGATGAAGAACTGGTGAAAAGGCTTCTTCCTGAACGTTCTGGTTCACGTCCGGCGATTAAGTTTATCATTCAGCTTTTGGGAATTTCAGTACTCATAATAGTTCTCGCCCGGCCACAGTTCGGATCGAAGCTGGAAGAGGTGAAAAAGAAGGGCGTTGAAGTTATTATAGCTCTTGATGTCAGCAACTCGATGCTCGCAGAGGATATTCAGCCTAATCGTCTAACAAGGGCAAAGCAGGCTCTTACAAGGCTTATAGATAACCTTGATAATGATAAAATCGGACTGATTGTCTTTGCCGGTGATTCATATACACAAATCCCAATAACAACAGACTATATTTCAGCAAAAATGTTCCTCACTGCAATCGGTCCTGAAATGGTGCCCAAACAGGGAACTGCAATCGGATCCGCCATTAACCTGGGAATCAGATCATTTACCCCTGGTGAAGATAAAAGCAAGGCAATGATAATCATCACTGATGGTGAGAATCATGAAGATGATCCCATATCTGCTGCTGAAGAAGCATCAAAGGCAGGTATCGTTATACACACAATAGGGATCGGATCTGCCGGGGGAGTACCGGTGCCGGTTACGGCAGGAGGTAAACGCGATTACCTGAAGGATGTTGATGGAAATACCGTAATAACAAAAATCGATGAAGATATCCTGAAAAAAATTGCCATCACAGCCGGAGGAAATTATGTCCGGGCAAGCAATACTAATATCGGTCTCGACGAAGTATTTGGCGAGATCAAAAAAATGAAGAAACAGGAGATGGAAAGCACAATGTATACAGAATACAATGATCAGTTCCAGATCTTTGCAGGTATAGCCTTGTTTCTGCTGCTGGTTGATTTTGTAATTATGGAAAGAAAGAACAGAAGACTTGCCAATATTAAGCTGTTCAGATTTAAAATTTAGAAGATTGAAAAACTGAATATGAAACCTTATTTATTTCTTTTTACACTGTTTTTATCCCTGACAGTCGCATCATTTTCGCAGACTGACAGGAAGCTCATCAGGGAAGGGAACAGGCAATACTCGAAGGAGAAGTATTCTGATTCGGAAATTGCATACAGGAAGGCACTTGACAAAAATAAAGAATCGGCCGATGCCATATTCAATACCGGAGATGCTCTTTACAAGCAAAAGAAGTATGAAGATGCCGGAAAGCAGTTCACTGAGAATCACGACATGAATGATGACAGTAAGAAAAAGTCGGCAAGTCTGTACAACCTTGGTAATTCTTTTCTGATGGCAAATAAAGTCCAGGAAAGCATTGAAGCATATAAAGGATCCCTGAAGCTCGATCCCGGTAATATGGAAACAAAATATAATCTTGCTTTTGCGCAGGATCTTTTGAGACAACAGCAGGAACAACAACAGAATCAGAAGAACAACCAGGATAAGCAGGATCAGCAGGATCAGCAAAAGGATGACCAGAAAAAAGATCAACAGGATAATAAGGAACAGCAGGATCAGAATAAAGAACAGCAACAGAAACAGGATCAGGAACAGCAGGGGATATCAAAGGAAGATGCTGAAAGAGTGCTGAATGCCCTGGCTAATGATGAGAAAAATGTCCAGGAAAAGGTTAAACTTGCAAAAGCACAGAAAGCACGCGTAAGAACCCTGAAAAACTGGTGACCGGTATAAAGAAAGTGAGAAAGTTCATAACATATGGACTCCTGAGTCTTCTTACAACAGGATCACTCGCCCAGGATGTTTCAGTCCGGGTCGAATATCCGTCTGTAGTACAGAACGGACAGCAATTCAGCATTACCTATCAGGTCAATGCCGGTGGTGGTGAGTTTGCAGTTCCTTCATTCAAGGGTTTTTACAAGCTCATGGGTCCGCAGACTTCGTACAGCTCCAATACACAGATAATAAACGGGAAGTGGTCGCAGCAGACTTCATACAGCTACACATATTACCTGCAGGCAATGGAGTCAGGCAAATTTGTTATACCTCCTGCACAATTCACCCTGAAAAACAATACATATTATTCAGACTCACTGCGCATTGAAGTTATTGGCAGCGGAGCAGCCCCCCGGGGTAATGTTCAGCAGCAGGGAAATAATGCTGTTCAGGGAGAGGAGAGGGTGGAAGCAGGAGGAGAGAATATTTCACTGGCATTGATTTTAAGCAAGAAGGATTCATATATCGGTGAAGGTATCCTGGCAACTGTAAAACTATATGCCCGGCAGGATCTTTCCGGGATCAGCGAGATTAAATATCCGTCATTCACCGGATTCATGAAGGCTGATCTTGTAACTCCGCCGCTTAGTTCACTTAAACAGGAAGAAATAAATGGTACGATATATGGGACCGGAGTTATACAACAGTTCCTGCTCTATCCGCAGGTTACCGGAGAGATAACCATTGATCCTGTTCAGATTACTGTTCTGGTTCAACAGAAAGCGGGAAATTCTGATCCATTCTTCGGGGATTTCTTTTCTACTTACCAGACAGTTCAGAAAGCAGTCGTCAGCAAGGCTGTGAAAATAAACGTAAGACCTCTCCCGGGAATTAAGCCTGATGATTTCTCCGGTGTTGTTGGTTCCATGGCGCTTACAGCTTCAGTTAATAAGGATTCAGTCAATGTCAACGATGCTGTAAATTATAAGATTATTGTTTCGGGAACCGGTAATCTGAAATTGGCAGAAGCTCCAAAGCTTAATTTGTCTCCGGATATTGAGACCTATGATCCAAAAATAACCGACAATCTTAAAAACGGTGCTTCCGGAACTACCGGACAGAAAATATTTGAATACCTGCTGATACCACGTCATTATGGCGACTACACAATTCCTCCTCTGACCTATTCATACTTCAATACTTCTACCGGTAAGTATGAACAGCTGATGACGAAGACTTTTAATTTCTATGCCCGGAAAGGGGACGAGCAAAATGCCGGGATAACAGTATACGGGGGAGTATCAAAGCAGGATGTCCGGTATGTTGGCAAGGATATCCGCTTTATAAAAAGTGATACTGGCAAACTTCGAAAAACAGCAAATCTGTTAGTATCGAAGCGTTCATTCTATAGCATGTATGCAATTGCACTTATTCTTTTTCTGGCAGTTCTTTTTGTCAGGAGGGAACACATAAGAAGAAACGCTGATATTGCAGCCGTAAAAAATCGAAAAGCCGCTAAAGTCGCGGTAAAAAGACTGCGTGAAGCCTCTGCATGCATTAAAAGGGGAGAAAGCGACAGGTTTTATGAAGAGATACTGAAAGCCTTGTGGGGATATCTCAGCGACAAGCTCAATATTCCAGTGTCTGAACTTACACGCACAAATGCCGTTACAACACTGCAGGATAAAGGCGCCAGCGAAGAAAAAATCAGGGAAATGACCGATATACTGGATAAATGCGAATATGCACGATATGCCCCTTCAGCAGCTGCAACGGAAGTTACGGCAATTTATGACGGGGCATCGCGGTTTATCAGATCAATTGAAAACACTATAGATCAGGAATGAAGCAAAGAGCATATACCATAT
>JALONV010000084.1 GCA_025454755.1 Bacteroidales bacterium
ACAGATGCAAATGTTCTGATAACAGGCGAAAATGGAACCGGTAAAGAGCTTGTTGCCAGGGAGATACACGGCCTTTCAGGCAGGGCAGGAGAATTGATGGTAAGTGTTGATATAGGTTCGCTCACTGAGACACTCTTTGAAAGCGAGCTGTTCGGTCATGTAAAGGGAGCATTTACTGACGCCAGGGACGACAGGAAAGGGAAATTCGAGCTGGCCAGCGGGGGAACGCTCTTCCTGGATGAGATAGGCAACCTTTCACTTCAGTCGCAGTCAAAAATATTGAATGCCCTCCAGAACAGGAGAATTACTAGAGTTGGTTCAAACATTCAGATAGCTGTTAATATACGGCTGATCTGTGCCACAAACAGCGATCTTGTTAAGATGGTCGGAGAGGGAAAATTTCGTGAAGACCTGCTTTACAGGATCAACACCATAATGATTGAAGTTCCTCCTTTGCGCGACAGGGTCGATGATATTCCTATCCTGGCAAACTATTTTGTGAAAGCATATTGTGAAAAATATAACAGGGAACACATTAAGATTAACACCCATGCACTTGAAAAACTCACCAATTACAGCTGGCCGGGAAATGTAAGAGAGCTTCAGCATGCTATAGAAAAAGCTGTAATTATGAGCGACTCACCGGTTCTTCTTCCAACAGACTTTGAGTTCAGATCAATTTCCCGGACTGATATTCATCATGAGCTCACTCTTGCTGAAATGGAGAAGAGAACCATCCTCGATTGTCTTAAAAGAAATGGCAACAACATCAGCATTGCTGCAGCAAAGCTTGGCATCACAAGGCAGACTCTGTACAACAAGCTGAAGAAGTTCGATCCTGGTATCTCTTAGCTGACTATCTGGCCGTCGAACAGGTTAACTATCCTGTGGGCATAACCTGCATCCCTGTCGTTATGTGTAACCATAATAATGGTTGTACCCTCTTTATTCAGTTCGGTAAGAAGGTTTATCACTTCGATGCCATTCTTTGAATCGAGGTTACCGGTTGGCTCATCAGCAAGAATAAGCCTTGGATTGGCAACAACGGCGCGGGCAATAGCTACCCTTTGCTGCTGTCCGCCTGATAACTGCTGCGGAAAATGTTTTGCGCGATGTGTTATCTTCATTCTTTCCAGCGCATCTTCCACCTTTTTCCTGCGTTCGCTGCTTTTCATTTTCAGATAAATAAGCGGCAGCTCAACATTTTCATAAACATTAAGTTCATCGATCAGGTTGAAGCTCTGGAAAACGAAGCCTATGTTTCCCTTTCTGAATACGGTTCTGTCGCGTTCCTTGAGGTTAGCCACTTCCGTTCCATTAAAGACATAGCTTCCGGATGTTGGATTGTCAAGTAGACCGAGGATATTCAGAAGTGTCGATTTTCCGCATCCTGAAGGACCCATTACAGCAACATATTCGCCTTCGTTTACATTAAGGTTCACTTTATTGAGAGCAGTTGTCTCAACTTCCTCAGTTCTGAAGATCTTGGTTAATTCGTTTGTCTTAATCATATTAGTAAATGTTAGTTGTTATTTTTTAAAAACGAGTTTTTCATTTTTACCGAATGATTCATATCCCGAAATGATGACTTTTTCACCGGGTTGCAATCCATCAAGCACTTCATAGTATTTAGGATTTTTTCGTCCTATCGAGATGTTTCTTTTGATTGCAAATGATTCAGATGGATCAAGAACGAATATCCATTGACCGCCGGTTTCCTGGAAAAATCCGCCGATTGGTACAAGTACGGATTCCTTTGGCTGCCCAAGCTGAAGGCTTATATAATATGTCTGGCCTGTCCTGATATTATCCGGGATGGTATCGGAAAAAATCATATCAATCTCAAATGTCCCGTTCCTGACTTCCGGATAAACCCTTCTGACAACAAGGTTATACAGACTGCCCTGCCGGTCGAGGGTTGCAGTAAGCTGTGTCCTTACACGATCAATATAATGTTCGTCGATCTGAGCGGATACTTTATATGAAGTCAGTACATTTATTTGTCCCATGTTTGCACCCCTGGAAATAGACTGGCCGATTTCGGGAACAAGGAGGCCAAGCTGTCCGTCGATAGTAGCCTTTACGTTCAGGTTCTCCACCCTTTGCCTTACAAGTGCAAGATTCTTTCGCATATTTTCAAGATTGGCTTTTATGGTTTCCACCTGCACTGACCGGAAAAGAGAATCGGCTCTTTGCCTCTCTATAAAAAGTTCCTGTGAGCTTCGTGCCATATCAAGGTCCTCTTTTGAGCGTATGAATTCTTCCCTCGAGATCAGGTTATCTTTCATAAGTTCGGCATTCTGCTGATATGTGCGCTCCTTCCTTTCTATATCGAATTTAAGGTTGATAAGCTCTCTTTTAATAGAGATCCTTTCCTGCTCCATTGTCACCTGGGTATTCCTGAGAAAGTTTTCCTTTTCGGCCAGCTGAGCTTCACTGTCGAGGATATTGAGATAAAGATCAGGATTGCTTAAACGTAAAATGATATCGCCCTTCTTAACCATTGAACCTTCTTCGATAAGTATTTCTTCAACACGGCCGCCCTCCTGGGCATCAAGAAAAATGGTACTGATGGGTTCTACTGTTCCGGGAACGGTAATGTAATCGTTGAACTGGTCTTTGATGATGGTTTCTATAATAAGCTTATCCTTTTCAACCCTGTATGTTGAAGTGCGGTCGGTAAAGAAAGCCATATAGACCAGGACAATTAAAATTATTCCGCCTGCAATATAACCGATATGCTTTTTCTTCAGTCCTTTTTTCTTTTCGATGGGTCTGTCCATCTTTTCGATAGGGGTATCCATTATTGTTTATTATTACTCTTATTTGTTAAAAATTATATTCTCGTATTCTCCTGTTGTATAAAAGCTGATCGTAAGTTTTCTTATAATCAGCTGAAGCCTGGTTCTGAGGGCTTCTGTCTCAGCCCTGAAAAGGGTTGTTTTTGCTGCTGAAAAATCTGTGACGTCAACCAGTCCGGTTTCAAACTTCTTTTCCACGGCGCTGAAAGATTTCCTGTTAAACTCAAAATTGGACTGTGCGGCCATGAACTCGTCCCTGCCCCTGTTATAATCGAGACAGGCATTTTCAATTTCTGTGTAGAGGCTGTTTTTTTCCTGTTCAAGTCTCAGTGCAGCATCGCTCTTGCGGATCCTGGCAATCTTAATATTTCTTCCGGTAGTATAATTATTGAAGATGGGTATATTGAGCGACATATAGATAGACTGGCTGTTGTTATTCCTGAGCTGGGTTGAGAATGATTCCTGCTCTCCCGGAGCATCGCTGATGACTTTATAATAACCGGTATATATAGCACCTCCGACGGAAATGTTTGGCACAACAGCGCCCTTTGCAGCTGAGATCTGCTTCTCATAAGAGCGTAATTCAAATTCAATGGCTTTCAACCGTGGCAAAATACCGGAAGCTATTTTGTATATACTGTCAGGATCATAACTCTGATCACTGATCAAAAGGCTGTTCATTTCCGGAACAACAATATCAAAATCAGTTCCCGGCTCAAGCTGGAGCATCTGTTTCATGGTTGTAAGCGCCTGGTTGGCAGAGTTATGCGCAATTGTATAGTCGAGTCTGTCGGCTGAGACCTGGCTCTCGATCTCATACTGTTTCGAAAGCGCTTCTTTGCCTGTTTCCACCATCTTTACGATCCTGAAATGCTGCTTTTCAGATAATTCAAGCTGAAGTTTTGAAGCACTCTCCAGTCCCCTGGCATAAAGAACCTGGTAATACTGACCCAGGATGTCAACAATAAGGATATTCCTGTTTATCTTTTCCGATTCCACTCCTGCTTTAAGCATGAACTTGTAGGCAGAAATGGAGTTCAGGGCTGTAAATCCGCCGAATAACTGGAAATTGGTGTTTATTGAATAAGAATTGCTGATATTCTGCTTGAAAGTTATAAGGTTGGTGACCGGGTCTACAGATCGTCCAAAACCTATCCGCGCATCAGAGCCTGCATTCAATGAAGGCAGCATATCCATTTTTGATTTCAGGAGATTGGCTTCTGCTGTTTCAGTCTGAAGGATCTGACGCTTCAGTGCAAGGTTGTTGGCAACGGCATAGTTAATACAATCCTCAAGTGTCCATTTTTTCTCCTGGGCAATGGTTTCCTGAAATAATAATAATAATATTGGTGCTATTATCCAATGGAATCGGGTCATCTTTTGTATACTATTTATATAAGATTCAGCTAAAAATGTGCCAAATATTTAAACATCACAATATCAGAGATATACTGTTATTTTTATGAATATTAAGTGTATATTAATCATACAGTTGACTGTATGAAAAATACACATTATTGGAAGCCTTATTTGTCAGATTATGCACTAAAATCACACAAGTTTTTTTGGAAAGAGTATACCCGGGTAAGATGCAGCGAACATAATATTTCTATGTCTTTGATTTGATTATACCAACTATAAACTAACAACTTCTGCCATGTTAAAGAATTTTTTCATCAATGCCATCCGCAGCATGAGGAAACAAAGAGGTTATGTGCTGATAAATGTAGGCGGTTTAGCCATAGGGCTGACAAGCTTTTTATTCATAACGCTATATGTTGTACATGAACTTAGTTATGACAGGTTCAATAAAAATTATGAAAATATTTACAGGCTTAAGGTTGTCGGGCGGTTGGCGGGAGGAGAACTTGATCAGGCAGTGACTGCCGCTCCAATGTCCCAGGCTATGCTTACTGATTACCCGGAAGTATTAAATTCTACCAGGGTAATCCAAATGGGTGCGTGGCTGATGGTTTTCGGGGAGAACAAATTCAATGAGGATGGAGTACTCTTTGCTGATTCTACCTTTTTCAGTGTGTTTGATTTCAAATTGTTAAGAGGAGATCCCGAAACCGCTCTCGTGAGGCCGCGTTCAATAATTCTCACTGAGGAATATGCAAAAAAATATTTTGGCAACGTGGATCCGATGGGTCAGAAAATAATGGTAGAAGTGGATACCATCTTTTATACAGTCACGGGAGTTGTCCGGGATGTACCGGATAATTCTCACATAAAATTTGATATGCTTGCTTCAATGAGCACATATCCCAGAATCGCAAATTTTCCAAATTGGATCAGTCATAACTTCTATACATATATAGTTGTAAAGGATGGAATTGATAAGAGTGTTTTGCAGGATAAATTCCAGGGGATGTTAATTAAATATGTAGGGCCCCAGATACAGCAATTCCTGGGCTATTCACTGGATGATTTCAAAAAATCAGGCAATGATTTCGGCTATGCTCTTGAACCTTTAAAAGATATTCATCTGAAGGGAGCAACACAGTACAATCTTGAACCTGCGGGTTCTCCTTCCACTGTATATATTTTTGCAGTAATTGCTCTACTTATATTAGTAATAGCAATCATAAATTATATAAATCTCGCTACTGCAAAATCAGCCGGCAGAGCTAAGGAAGTGGGCATTAAGAAAGTAGCGGGCATAAACAAATCAGGCCTTGTGACACAGTTCCTGGGAGAATCCCTCATAATAGTGACGATTGCCACTATTCTGGCACTATTGATGGTTTATGCGCTTACTCCGTTTTTCAACCAGCTTATTGGAAAAGAACTGTCAGTGAGTCTTTTTGACAATGCTGCGGGTATTCTATCCCTGGTAGCTCTGATCCTTGTTGTCGGTATATCTGCCGGTTCTTATCCCGCCTTTATTCTGGCCTCTTTTAATCCTGTTGAGGTGTTAAAGGGAACATTAAATCCCGGCTCTATGTCCAAAAATCTGAGAGGCTTACTGGTTGTTTTGCAGTTTACCGTTTCAATCGTCATAATCATAGGATCAATAATCGTCTATAACCAGCTGAATTTCATGACAAAGAAAGACCTGGGATTTAACAAGGAAAATCTTGTAATTATCCGCAGGCCTGATGCGTTCTTCAGGCAGCTTGAACCTTTCAGGGATCAGCTTTTACAGATACCCGGAGTTGAAAAAGTCGGTTTCTCACGACAGGTCCCTGGAACTAATTTTAACAATAATGCATTCTTAAATGATGAGGACCCGGAAAAGAAAACATATCTTCTTCAACAGGCCCAGGTTAGCCTGGACTTTCCACAGGCATTAGGCGTTCAGCTCCTTGAAGGCCGGTTCTTTTCACGTGAATACGGTACGGATTCCACCGCAGTACTTATAAATGAAGCTGCTGTCAGATCTTTGGGTTTAAAGGACCCTGTTGGTAAAAACATACTTCAGCCAATCGGTCCGCAACAATTCCAGAAGCTTAAGATAATAGGTGTAATGAAAGATTTCAACATTACCTCTTTGCATAAAGCAATTGAACCTGTATGTTTTACAGTATTGAGGCCGGGTGGTGGCGACCAGTACGCCACAGTAAGGCTTACCGGGGAGAATATACCGGCAACTATCAGGGAGATTGAACAGAAATGGAACTCCTTTACAACCATGCAGCCCTTTCAGCATGAGTTTTTCTCAGATACATGGAATAACCTTTATTCATCAGAATTGAAAACAGGGAAAATATTTATCCTGTTTTCAGTTCTTGCCGTTTTTATTGCCTGTCTCGGATTACTTGGCCTTATTACATTCATTACAAACAAAAGGACCAAAGAGATAGGAATTCGAAAAACTTACGGCGCATCCATCCAGGTAGTATTAAGACTTTTATCAAGAGAAGTGGTATTTTTGATACTGATCTCCTCACTTATTGCATATCCCATAGCCTATTTCGGTTCAAAATACTGGCTTAATGGTTTTGCCAGCAAAGTGAGCATAAGTCCGTTCGTGTATATATTGGCAACACTGGCAGCACTGGTTATCGGATGGTTATCGATAAGCTATCAGACAATAAAAGCAGCCAGTTACAATCCTGCCAAAGCTCTCAGGATAGAATAGAACATCAGTGATTTGATAGTCATTCATGCCTCAAAGCGTCTACCGTATTGATGCGGGATGCTTTATTGTACTTTATAAATCGAAGAGCCGATTTAAGACGGAAGACCGAAGACGGAAGACGGAAGACCGAAGACGGAAGACGGAAGACCGAAGACGGAAGACGGAAGACCGAAGACGGAAGACGGAAGACGGAAGACCGAAGACGGAAGACGGAAGACGGAAGACGGAAGACGGAAGACGGAAGACGGAAGACCGAAGACCGAAGACGGCCTCCTTCGCTAAAGCTACGGAGGCTAATAGAAGACGGAAGAATTTGAGAGGAAAAGCTATAAGAAGACTTAGTAATAACTTGTAGTGAAAAGGATATATTTTTTATAGCTTTGATTTTCTGCAGATCAGGTATTAAAAGCTGCATTCCATGGCACAGGAAACAATCATCGGTTATAAAAAGCTGGAGCTGAAGTATAAGGATGCCGACGAAGAGATCACAGCGTTGCTTGAGAAAGCAGTCATTGGTACTGAGGGAGGACTGAGATACTCGACGAAAGATATTGGGATAAGGATGAAGTATTATGGCAATGGGCTCTCATTCATTGCATTGTACAAGAAAAACAAGCTTGTGGGGGTGATAGGACTCTGTAGAAGGAAAATTGTGAACGGTGGCACAGAATACAATTCCACATTTCTCCGTTACCTTTCATTCCGCAATCCTTTTCAGACAGCAGGAATGTCAAATAAGAGAAGAAAAAAACTGGCCGGGGCAAGTGAGACATTCAAGCAGCAGATCTTTTCAATGTTCATTGATCCGATGAAGCTTCCCGGGGTAAATGATTCTTCAGAGCCACATGTTGTTTATGCCTGCATAGAAGGCGAAAATGAGCGGTCAAAGAATTTTGTACGTCAGGCCGGATATGAGCATTTAAGATCAGTCAGGACTATAGCGTTCAGCAGATTCAATCCTTCACGAAATCCGGATGTCACTAAGCTTGCCCCCGGAGATGAACCGGCCATGGCTCAGCTGCTGGCAGAGAAATACCATGAATATTGTTTTTACCATGACCAGTTTTCCTTTCTGAATCATAGATACTATGTGATGAAGAAGGACAACATAATAGTTGCCGGCGTTTGTGCAATACCCACAACTTTCAGTATCATTGATTTCCCGGGCATACAGGGATGGATTCTCCTGAAAATATTGCCTTATCTTCCTTACTTCAGAAGGATCTTCAAACCCGGAGAATTCAGGTTCCTGGTTCTGGACTCAATTTATTGCAGCGAGGGCTTTGAAGATCTCCTTCCTGACCTTTTTGAGTCGGTATGTGCCAATGAAGGTCATTATTCAGGCATTACCTGGCTTGATGAAAATTCGGGGCTTTTTAAACAGATAAAAGTTAATGGGAGGATGGGAGTGCTGAACAGGATACTGGTTACCAGTCCGGGGCTTATATTTGCATCATTCCCGAATATCGGGGCAGAGGAGAAGAAAAGGTTCATGGAATCACCTGTGTATATTTCAGGATTGGATCTGGCTTAGGGAGACGGAAGACAGAAGACGGAAGACGGAAGACCATAAAGGGGGAGGCAAGGAGCCCCGCCTTGCGGGGTAAACTCCGCGACGCAGTTCCGCGACAGCGGAAGGGTGAGGGCGGAAGGGCGGGAGGTAATATGGTAATCGGTAATCGGTAATCGGTAATCGGAAAGTAAAAGTTGGCTTAGGTGGTGTTTATAATAAAAAGCATAACTTTGATGACAGACCATGGAGTCAGATATATGTTTATCTGAGACTAGGGCCCTGATAATTTAAATGTTTTGAAGAAGACTCAGAAAATATTAGTTGCAACAAGAAGCACTCCGGAAGTAGTTCTTGACAGGAAAGGGGTTATTAAAATGTCAGGCCGGCTGATTCCGATAAATGAATATTTTTGTGATCCTGCTGAAATTACCTCTATTGATATAAACCTTGAATATATAAACAGCACCGGCTATAAATACCTGTTTTATCTGATCCATAAAATCGTAGATGTCCGTCTCGGGAATAACATTGAAAGGTTTCAGATTAACTGGTACTACAGGAATGAAGATGAAGATATGCTTGAAAAAGGCAGATTCTTTTCCACGAACCTGAATGTGCCGTTTAATTTCATTATGATAAGCTGAAAGTTTTATTCTCCATTCGAATAAACAAGGGCTAATTCAAAATTCGCTTCCACTGATACTATGTACTCCGAACCTGCAGTTTAGACTAACCTGCCATTTGACCCATTTTACTATTTTACAATTTAATTCTGTTTTTAAAAATTATCCAGATATTTTGAAAGGAATATTTTCAATCCACAGATTCTGAATCCGCCGGATAAAATGTAATCTTCATCTTCTTTTACAATTATGTAA
>JALONV010000085.1 GCA_025454755.1 Bacteroidales bacterium
TGTCTGACAGGGTAGGAAAGGAAAGGATCCTGATAGCCGGATTTATAATCTACACAGTTGTATATTACGGATTCGGAGTAACCACAAGTATGGGGGCAATTGTTTCGCTTTTCGCGCTTTATGGCCTTTACTCTGCCGCTACTGACGGGATACAGAAGGCATTTATTTCAGATATGATCGATAAGAATAAAAAAGGCACCGGTCTCGGTATTTATAATGCATTGCTTGGCATAACCCTGTTGCCGGCCAGCCTGATAGCAGGTATGCTTTACGATAATGTAAACTCCTCTGTCCCATTCTATTTCGGCGCAGCAACAGCAGCAATTTCAGCACTATTGATGCTCATCTATACTCTAAGGTATAAAAAAGCCGTCATTTCTTCATAACTTTAGCATCGCAAAAACCAATTATATGAAACAGGTATTAAAATATACCGGATATATACTTGCTGTCGTATTGCTGGGATACCTTATCTATCGCTTTTCTTACATAATAGTATGGGTTCTTATAGCAGCTATGCTTTCATTCATCGGACAGCCACTGGTCAGGTTCTTTGACAGGCTGCATATAAGGAAATTAAAGATGCCGCGGCCGATGAGCGCAATACTTGCCTTGCTGATAATCGTGCTTGCAGGAGCGGGATTTATTGCAGTATTTGTGCCGCTTATTGTGAAGCAGGCACAGGCGATTTCTTCTATTGATGTTGACCTGCTCAATCGCAACCTGCAGGGTCCATTGCAATGGCTTGATGATAGACTGCACGGATTTGGCGCAATCCCTGATGGCCAGACCATACAGGATTTTACTCTTGAAAAATTGAAAGCTGTCATTAACGTCGGCAGTGTGGGATCGATGATCGGCAAATTCATAAGTGCGGCAGGAAGTGTTTTTGTGGGGCTCTTCTCAATATTATTCATTTCATTCTTTTTCCTTAAAGACGAAAACCTGTTAGAGAATATCCTTATGACTTTTCTGCCCGAAAAACATCATAAGGCAACACAAAATGTCGTGGCCGATTCAAAGAATTTACTAATCCGGTATTATCTCGGAGTATTGCTTGAAGTGTTTGGAGTAATGACACTGATTACACTGGGACTAATGATTTTCGGTATAAAGAATGCCCTGCTTATTGGATTTTTTGCCGGGATAATGAATATAATTCCTTACATAGGGCCGATTATCGGGGGAGCGATCGGAATCGCACTTGGGGTCATTTCAACACTTGCAACGGGCTCATATAATGAATTGCTGCCCGTTGTTCTGAAGATCTCCGGTATATTGATAGTTGTTAATTTCATTGACAATAATATCCTTGTCCCTGCCATTTATTCTAAAAGTGTAAAATCGCACCCGCTCGAAATATTCCTTGTAATTATTATCGGGGGCGGTCTCGCCGGTCTGGTGGGGATGCTTTTTGCTGTTCCCGTTTATACTCTCCTCAGGGTAATTGCAAAGGAATTTTTTAACCAGTTCAGGGTTGTAAAGAAGCTGACAGACCAGATCGACGAGGATTAACAGGGGAATTTTTTACAATATTCAAATTTCTTTTATGTCTGATAACAAAAAAGCGGCGATCATAGGCGCCGGAATCGGGGGAATTGCAACTGCAGTTTACCTTGCCAGGTATGGCTATGCGGTCGATATCTATGAAAAGAACTCATCTGCCGGAGGGCGCTGCGGACAGTTCATACGTGATGGCCATCGTTTCGACCTCGGAGCCACAATGCTTCTGATGCCGGAGATCTACAAGGAGGTTTTCGGATCTCTGGGAATAAGACTCGAAGAAGGTACGGATATCTTTCCGCTGAGAAATCTCTATACCATATATTTCGATGATGGCAGCATGCTTGAATTCACCGCCGACAGGGAAAGGATGAAACAGCAGGTTGAAGAAATTGAACCGGGAAGTTTCGAAAAATCAGAGAAGTATGTCTCTGATGGTTACCGGATCTTCAGGCTGGGAATGGATAAGCTGATAGGACGTAATTTCTATCACATCTTTCAGCTTGTTAATTTCAGGAATATAGGCCTTCTGATGAAACTTAAGGTATTCATCTCAAACTGGAAATATGCCGGGAAATTCTTCAGACATCCTCACCTGATGATGGCATATACATTCCAGAATATCTATGTGGGTCAAAGTCCTTTTAACTCCCCTGCCCTTTTTTCTATGGTGCCCGCCGCAGAACTTACAGAGGGATCTTTCATTGCGAAAGGCGGAATGTACGGGATAGTACAGCGGCTAATGTCGGCAGCAGAATCATACGGAGTGAAATTTCATTTCAATACTTCAATTACTGAAATAAGGATCAGGGATAACAAGGCTGAAGGTGTTATGCCGGAAAATGGTAAATTTGAAAATGCAGACATTGTAATTGCCAATGCTGACCTTCCTTATGTTTACCGGGAACTTCTTCATGATAAAAGAAAATCGCGACATATTGACAGACTGAAATATTCATGTTCTGCAGTCTGCCTTCACTGGGGACTCGATAAAACTTATCCTCAGCTTGACCATCACAATGTTTTTCTGTCAGACGGATTCAAAGATGGCCTTGACAGGATTTTCAAGGATAAAACCATTGGCGACAGGCCAAGCTTTTACGTACATGCTCCGGTAAGAAAAGATCCGGATGCGGCTCCGCATGGCCAGGATACTCTTTCTTTTATCGTTGCAACCGGACACCTGGACAGGAGCAAGAACCAGGATTGGGCTGCAATCAGGCAGAAGGCTCATGACTATGTTATCGAAAGGCTTAAAAAGGCTGGTCTCGAAGATATTGAGCAGCATATAAAATTTGAGCTGGCATATACTCCGGAGAATTGGGAAAGTGCGTGCAACGTATCGAGAGGTTCCGTGTTTGGAAGTCTTGGCCATAACATTCTGCAGATGGGGTATTTTCGCCCTCATAATCGTCACGACAAATATCACAATCTCTATTTTGTCGGAGGCAGTACTCATCCCGGGAATGGGATACCAAATATTTTAATGTCGGCAAAGCTTGTTACTGAAAGAATCATTTCGGGAAAATAATTAGTTTTGTTCAACTAAATTTATTTTGATGAATTCAGACAGGCAGAAATTCCTTGATATATTCAACTCCATAGATTTCCATAAGATCACGGATCATCCCAATATTCTTATTGCAGCGAGATTCTGGGAAGGTGAAAGGTATGAGGCTGCAAGGACGTGTTACAAGTTTATGAGGTCTATCGATGATCTTATCGACGATTATAAGGCTGCCAATAAAACTATTTCTCCCGGAGAAAGAAAAAGCTTTACGGAAAATGTCAATGAATGGATCGATACGATCAGGAACTCAACAAATAATATCCCATTCCAGAAAGAACTAACAGATACCATTGAAAAATTCCGTATCCCAAAATGGCCTCTGGAGGTGTTTGCTAACTCCATGCTTTATGACATCAATCATGACGGATTTGCAACACTGAATGATTTTCTTGATTACTCCCAGGGAGCATCCGTGGCCCCGGCTTCTATCTTTGTCCACCTTAACAGCATTTCGAAAAAAGACGGGAAATATAATGTGCCGCCATTTGATGTCAGGGATGTCGCAACACCATGTGCAATATTCAGCTACCTTGTTCATATAATCCGCGATTTTCAAAAGGACCAGCTTAACAACCTTAACTATTTCGCTGATGATCTTATGGTTAAGAACCATCTTACCGGAAATGATCTGCAGGAAATAGCCCACGGGAAAGAGGCTGGCAGTGATTTCAGGAATCTGATCAGAACATATTATACGCTCGCTGAAGAATACCGCTTGAAAACCTCAGATATCATAGAAAAGATCAGGCCACTGCTTGAGCCAAGGTACCAGCTCAGCCTGGAGGTCATTTTCAGTCTTTATCTCATGGTTTTCGAAAGAATAGATCTTAAAAATGGAAATTTCACAACAGAAGAGCTTAATCCCACTCCCGACGAAACCAGGGCAAGGGTTTACCAGACTATTTTAAATTTCACCAATTAAGCTTATTTTTATTAACTGCAAAGGCCGCAAAGGCCTAAAAACCTGCTGAAGCAGAACAATGTAAGGTGAGACTCTATTTAAAATCATATAAGTGGCATCACCAGGGGAACATACATGTTACCGGGTTTATCCGAAAGGGGGAAGAATATCTTCAGGAAAAGGCATTAGCTGAACTTTTTTCAAAAACTGTCACAACAGACAAGTTTGAGGAAACTCTTGTTTCGTTAAATGGCCAGTTCAGCATAATAGTTGTTAAAGAAAACGAAGTCTGGATGGCAACCGACAGGTTAAGATGTTATCCATTATTTTATACATCAGTCAAAAAAGAGTTCATTATCAGCGATGATTGTTATGCCTGTCTGAAAGAGAGCGCCTTAAAAGAGATTTGCCCGGCGGCAAGAGATTCATTTCTGCTTGCAGGTTATGTCCCTGATAACCTTACGCTTATAAACAATATTTTTCAGGCTGAAGCCGGAGAAATTGTTGTTCTGAACAGCCTTGTCTCAAGAAGATTTTATCATGAAATATTCTCGACACCTGTTGAGAATAAGAATTCTGAGTCGTATGAAAAAGATTTGCATGATCTGCTTCATTCAGTATTTTCAAGTCATTTGAAGGCAATCAAAGACAGGTTTATAGCAATCCCATTGTCAGGGGGTTATGATTCAAGGTTAATTGCAGCTATGAGTAAAATTTACCACCCTGAAAATATGATTTGCTACACCTATGGAAGAATAGATAATCCGGAGGCAATTAAGGCTGAAGAGGTCGCAAGAAGACTAAACATAAAATGGCTGAATATAGAATACAACAACGATCTGATAAATGATTACCTGCATAGCAATAAATTCAAAGAATACTATCCCTTTGCGTCAAACCTGTCAAGCATGTTCTTTATGCAGGACTATTTTGCTTTACAGTATTTGAGAGAGAGATCTTTAGTCCCTGACAATACAGTTTTTATTCCTGGCTATTCGGGTGATTTCCTGGCAGGAAGTCACCTGAGCCTTTCAATGAATAAAACGCTGACTGAAAATGGCATAGCAGAGATTATATTAAAAAAACATTTCAGATATATTAAATCGTCCGTTTCCGAAAAGGAAAAAATAAAAAGCCTTATAAGTAAAAAAATTCCCGATATAAAAGATAATCCCTGGAAAATATTTGAAAACTGGGACATGAAAGAGCGCCAGGCAAAATTTATTGTCAATTCCGCCAGAACATTCTTATTTTTTGGTTATGACTATATAATGCCATTCTGGGATAGGAACATCATGGATTTTTTTTCAAAAATATCTTTCAGTCTGAAATTCAACAAGAAGTTATATGATACTGTATTAAAACAATCAATTTTTAAGGAATTAAACCTGAATCTTGATAACGAACAGTATCCTGGTGTATTTTCAAGGAGTATTCAGAACATAAAAGAAGCCGTAAAGCCCTTTCTCCCTTATGCTCTGGTGACAAAGATGACTGATCAGAAAAGCGTGATATTTTATGATGAGATTACGAGGGCAATGCGTGAAGATATCGGACCGGAAAATATAATATTCCCCATACAATCCAATTTGTTCAATTCGTATATAACCCAGTGGTACATTTACAAAACACAGGAGTTGCTTAAAAACCATTAACATGAAGGTCTCCTTCCTGTCATCCGGTCATTATCCTTATGATGATAGAATATACTATCACCTTGCTAAATCATTGTGGGAAAACGGACATAAAGTCGGGATAACAAGCAGTAAATCAGCCGATAAAAGCCATACAGGAGGGATCAGCATTAACGGTTTCGAAGGTGATTCTATGCGAAAAAATGAAAAGATAAAGGAATTTATAAAGCATCTGGAAAATTTTAATCCTGGTATAATAATCTGTTCGGAGCCATTGCCTCTCCTGGCAGCAAAAAAATTCGCCCGGAAAGTGCATCCGGAGGTTTTTGTTATTTATGATATAACGGAAAGATATCCTTCTTATCAGGGTCTCTCTGGTATGGGCTGGTTAACGAGACAAATTACCTTTCTGAAGCTTCTGGTGTTTAATTTCTTTTCTTCATTTCTCGCAGATGCTTTTATTTTCGGAGAGTATGATAAAAGTCTGCCTTACAGATTTCTCTTACCGTTTAAAAGATATGTCAATGTAACATACTATCCTGATTTGAAGTATATTAAATACGCTGAACCCTCAGCAATCAGGGATAAGCTTAAATTGATTTACCCGGGAAGGATAAGCCTCGAACGTGGCATTGGCCGGTTTGTACGCATAATTCACTGCCTTGCCGAAAAGCTTAAAAACATGTCTTTTGAAGTTAAAATAATCGGATGGTACGAAAATCCTGTCGACGAAAGAGAATGTAAAGAACTTATTCAATCCCTCCGGAAGAATGAAAATGTATCAGTTTCTGTATCCGGCAAACAACCTTTCATATCTTTCTGCGATCAAATATCCGCAGCAGATGTATTCCTGGAGTTAAGGGCAGATAATTATGTTAACAATCACAGTCTTCCAATCAAGCTTTTTTATTACATGGCAGCCGGAAGGCCTGTAATTATCTCCGATCTGAAAGCTATAAATCGCGAAGTCGATGTCAAAGAATTCGGATATCGGGCAGATCCGGAAAATATTGATCTCATTGTTAGTTATATAAGTGAATATATTACTAATAGCGATTTGTATCTGAAGCATTGCAGAGTGGCACGAATGATGGCGGAAGAGAAATATAACTGGAATAAAATAAGGTCTGATTTTATAAATTTCATTGAATCATTCCCCGGTTCATAAGACTTCCTGCCAAAAAATATAATTCCCTCTTAGTATCATACTTCTGAAAACTACTTTATAAAATCCTGTTTTTACTAAATAACTTCATAAAATATTTCAAAGAAAGAACATACTAGGTGACGGATGGGACTGATAACATCCTTACAGGGAAGCATGTGATTGTTCATTTTTACGGATGGTATATAAGAAAATATGTTACCGAAAAAAGGTCAAAACGCTGAAACAAATCCCAGGCTTACTTTTCCATACTTACTTCCAGAAAGCATATATGTAAACTCCGAGACCACTCTCATATTCCTTCTGAGAAGATACCCTGCATGAAGAGTTGCCGACGTATAGTCGAGGCCTGACATCCCGGACTCAACCCAGTTAAAAAGACCGGTCAGATACCATTTGCTCATATCTCCTTTCGGTGCAAAGATAACCTCAGCAAATGCTCCTTCAGTCATTATATCAGCAAGCATTGAGCTGTCTGACTCAACAAAAACATCTGAATCAAACCTTCTTACATACTGAACATTCAGCATAAACCTTTCATCAAAATTGAGTGTAAGGTCTGGTCCGAACATTTTAATTTCACTGGTAAATGTCCCTGTTGCATCAGGTAGCATCTCCTTTCCCAGGTAGCCAAACATTCCAAGGGTTACACTCTTCCCTATCGACTGATTTATACGAAGCATAAAATTTTTATACTTATCCTTGTCGAAGAGATATCCTTCGCCAGCCTCTCCTATGCCACATCCATTAAGCACCTGGCCGACAAGTGTGGTTCCGGTTGATGCAAAATCTTTCTCCAGGATCACACCCCTGTCGTACTTCAGATCGGTAGTTGAATTCCCTGGTGTGGTCCCATATATCCTGTATGACTCAAGAGTATACCGGAGTTCCCCCTTAAAAAGAGGATCGCTGGCCTGGAATTGTCCAATGAAAAAATTAATACCTGTATTGAACAGGTTGTGATACATCAGAAAGGCATCTTCAACCCCGGCTATGTGTCCTCTCTCACTAAGCAGAAAGTAGAAATAATATGAAAGTCTGTCAGAGATTTCGCCTCCCGATAATATTTTCAGGACAAATGGAGATCCAAAATCTGCCTGTCCTGCATCATTAAAGTTATAAGAGGCAAAACCATCAAGGCGAAGGGCCAACGGCAGCTCTCTGAAAAGTGACAGCCTGTCATCACCGGTCTGAATAAAATAGCGTGGCGATTCATATTCGGTAAGCCTGAAACCGTTGCCGGCAAACTCCTCACCAAAACCTTTCAGCCTCGGCATTACAGGTGAGTGACACACCTGGCAACTTATCTGGTACTTTCGTGCAAAAGCCGGGATCCCATTTAGATTCCGGCAGGGAATCAGGAAAAGAAGAACTGCAGCAAAAAGGGCAATTTTAATGTATAATCTCTTTTTCATAAAAGTATAATTATTTCATTTTTTATCATTATTAAAGACCCCCTTTCTAATTTCCCCCAAGGGGAGGCCCGAGCGTTAAGAAATAGCCCGGTGGGCTATTTTAGCGACGGGGCCAGCCTGTCGCGGGGGCCGGGATGGGGGTTTCTTTAGGGCAGTACATTCACTTTTGTGAAGTGTTCGTTTACAACAATAATTTCAGATTCATCAGCAGGCACTTTCAGGAAATCCGCCACAGGTTTAACCAGAAGCTGGTAATTCAGCACTGCTCTTACTTTCAGCTCTCCGGCAGCAACATCGAATGGCAGCCTGAAGGTAAATTTCTCGACCTTTGTTTCTCTGGGTCCCAGACGATAATCGACACCCAGTTTTGCTGTGTTCCACTGCATAATTGTCATCCGGCCTTCCGGATCAAAATAGGGCATCCTGAATATCCTGTTCCCTGAAGGTATGCCATCGCGCTGTACTCCTTTAAAATCAGTCAGCCCCAGGGGTACTCCCATATCCTGGTAAGCCAGATAATCGCCTGATATCGTATATTCTTCACCTTCAAATCCTTTTTTA
>JALONV010000024.1 GCA_025454755.1 Bacteroidales bacterium
GGCAGCATTTGTTTTACCTAACTAAAATACCCAGAAAATGGCTCACGAAAAGCTATCTCCGCGACAAAAGATGATCGGTATGATGTACCTGGTGCTGACTGCTATGCTGGCACTCAACGTATCAAAGGAAACAGTAAAGGCTTTCATGAAAGTTGATAAGGGTTTAAGTCTTACCGTGGAAAACTATAATCAGAAAAACAGCACAATATATAGCGAATTTGAATTATCATTCACCGCTAATCCTTCTAAAACAGGGCCATGGAGGACAAAAGCCCTGGCAGTAAAACAACGTTCAGATGAACTGTTCAATCAGATACAGGATATTAAGATCCTGATCATAAAAACTGCTGACGGTGATGATGCTGAGGCTATTAATGGAAGGCAAATTGACATTGAGAAAGTCGAAAAATATGATGAGAACAACGTACCATCAGAGATCCTTATCGGAGCCAATGAAGACGGGAAAGCATACGATCTTAAAGCTGCTATTGACTCATATCGTAAATTCCTGATTGAAGAAGTGGTTGAAGGCGGCGCTCCGAGTATCGATGAATCGTTGAAAAAGACACTTAATACCGATGATGGCCCGAATGAAGACGGGGATATGGAACCATGGCCGAATCTTACATTCCAGCTCCTTCCCCTTGTAGGAGCGCAAGCGCTTCTAACAAAGATGCAGGTCGACGTAAGAAATGCAGAAACCGAAGTTCTTAATTACCTTTTCTCACAGATTGATAAAACCAATTTCAAGTTCAATAAGATCGATGCAGTTGTAATACCGAAATCGACTTATGTTACGGTCGGACAGTCTTATGAAGCCTCCGTATTCCTGGCTGCTACAGACTCAACGCAGGCTCCCAGAATTACTGTCGCCGGAGGACAACTGCTTCCTCTTGACGATTATGGAAGAGGTATTTATTCCGTAAAGGCAACTTCACTCGGAGTAAAGAAATGGGGCGGTGTAATTGCTCTCACAGGACCTACAGGTGCTGTAACTAATGTTGAATTTGATTCAGAATATTCTGTCGGTGAACCAAATGCTACTGTATCTGCATCAGCTGTAAACGTTCTTTACCAGGGGATCCCAAATCCTCTCGATGTGACCATTCCAAGTATCAGGCCCGACAGAATTAAAGTCAGGTCAGACGCCGGAAATGTCACCAAAACAAAAGTGATGAATGCAAGGACCAAGGAACTCTTCCCGGGAGAATGGGCAATAACACCTACTGCTGAACCGGGTAAGACCATTCAGATTATAGTCTCAGGAGAGGATGAAAGCGGAAAAACCTCAACTTATTCCCGGCCATTCAGGATAAAAAGAGTACCTCCCCCTGAAGCAAGGTTTGGAGGAAAGAATAATGGTCCGCTTGCAAGGGATGTTGCTATTAATTCCAATGAAGTATTTGCTGTTTTGCCAGACTTTGATTTTGACCTTCAGTTTAAAGTTACAGGCTTTTCGATGAGCTTCCCCGGCAGTTTTGGTGTAATTACCAAGAACAGTACAAGCTCCAGACTTACACCTGAACAGTTGGCTGAATTGAAGAAAATGACCAGGGGACAAAAGCTTATCATCGAGAATATCACAGTGCAAACCCCTGCCGGGAAAACAGAGGGAATATCGGCTGTTGTTCTGACATTAAATTAGTTAAGTTATAATTAGACAAATATGAATAAGAGAATTTGTTTGGGGATCATTGTTCTGATGGCATTTACAGGATTGACAAATGGCCAGTCTTTCGGTGACATTTATCAGAAATCAATCCCGGATGCCAAGAAGATAAATTATCCTTACCTCAGGGAAGGTGATGTTGTCTGGTCAAAAAGATATTATCGTCTGATTGACCTGCGTGAAAAAGCCAATTACCCGCTTTATTATCCATCACCCAATAAGTCTACCAAAGATGGAAGACAAAGTTTTGTAAAAATCCTTTTCTCTGAAATACAAAAAGGAAATATCACTCCGTATGACGATGATTATGTTCCGACAACATACGAGGACGTCAAATCATCAATTGGAGGAGGAGAAAAACATATTCCAAAATATTTATCTGATGGTACTGCTGTTGACACAGTGATCATGAGCGAGGGTTCTCTTGAAGACGTGAAAAACCTTGTCCTTTATGAAGAATGGTTCTTTAACAAAAAACTTTCAGTCCTCGATGTAAGAATTATTGCTATTCAACCACTATGGATAGGCGCAAATGAAGCAGGTGCAATAGTCAAAAAACAGGTATGCTGGGTCAAATTTGATGACTTACGCGACATTCTTGCAAAATATGAAGTGTTTGCACCCAATAATGATGCCCAGAGAATCTCCTTCGACGATCTCTTCATGCAGAGAAGGTTCAGCGGGAACATTGTAGGTGAGTCAAATGAATATGATGACAGGCTTATCAGTCAGTATCTGATCGGAAAACCTGCGCTTTTTGAAGCAGAGAGAATTAAAACCGAACTTCAGAATTTTGAACACGACCTTTGGGAATATTAGACCCCCTGCCCCCTGAAGGGGGTGATAATCAAAATAAAAAAGAGGCCCTGAGATTTCAGGGCCTCTTTTTTTTAGGTCTTACCCCTAAATCCCAAAGGGGACTTTAAGAAACCAATTACCTAATATGATTAGTATTGGGTTTTAACCCCCCTTTAGGGGGGCTAGGGGGGTTGGGGGGTTTACAGGTATTTTTCTTTTGTCTCCTTCTTAACATCCTCGAGATAATTCCTGATATTCTGCTCCTCTTCTTTCTTAACTATAAGAAGTACATCATTCGAATCGACGACTATATAGTCTTTAAGGCCCTGTATAACGGCTACCTTATCAGGTGATATATTGAAAATATTTCCTTTGTTGTCGTATGAAAAAACATTCCCGCTTACTACTGAGTTGCCTTTTTTGTCAAGCAATGAATGCTCATATAGGGAACTCCAGGTCCCCAGATCTGACCAGCCAATATCAGTGCACATCACATATACGTTGTTTGCCTTTTCCATAATGCCGTAGTCAATCGAGATGCTTTTGCATTCGGTATATGTTCTTCCGATGAAGCTCTTTTCCTGCTTTGTCCCAAAAAGCTTCTTACCTTCATCAAATGCCGTGTACATATCCGGCATATATTTCTGGAAGGCAGATAGAATGGCCTTGATATTCAAGATGAAAATGCCTGAGTTCCAGTAAAAATCTCCGCTCTGAATAAATAGTTTTGCAAGTTCAATATCCGGTTTTTCAGTAAACGTTTTGACTTTCAAAAGATTATCGTATCCTTTAACCGGTTTTTTACGGTCAGCCTGAATATATCCATACCCTGTTTCAGGACGGTCAGGCTTTATGCCAAGTGTAAGAAGGGCATCATTTTCTTTTACAAATTCAAGGCTTTCCTCTATTGTCCTGCAAAATTTATCTTCCTTGATAATCAGGTGATCAGCCGGAGTTACAACAATCAAAGCATCCGGATTTTCCTTAAATATCCTGAAAGTCCCATAAGCCAGGCACGGAGCTGTGTTCCTGCGAAAGGGTTCTGCAAGTACGTTCTCAGGATCAATGCCAAGCTGTTCAACAACAAGGTCCTTATGCTCATCGCTTGTAACAACAAAAATATTCTTTTCCGGACAGGTTGATTTGAAACGCCTGTAAGTCTGCTGAACCAGAGTCTCCCCGGTACCAAGTATATCCAGGAACTGTTTGGGCTTTTCACGACGGCTTAACGGCCAGAAGCGGCTCCCCACACCTCCTGCCATTATTATAGTATATCTGTTGTCCATGATTGATCTTTAAATTAAACAGGTTTACAAATATATAACATATTATGCTTCCTCTTTTAAAACCTGACCAGGGGAAATATGGTAAATATTTGTAATTTTGCCTTCTTAAATCCAGGATATATAATGAGATTTCTTGAACAGCTTGGTCTCTATATTATACTTCTTAAGAAGGTTTTTTCAAAACCTGAGAAAGCTGCAATCTATTACAAGCAGACGATGCATGAGCTGGTCTTCCTTGGATTTAATTCCGTAGGCATTATCTCGGTAATCTCCTTTTTTATGGGATCGGCAATTACACTTCAGACTGCCTATAACACAGAAAATCCCATTTATCCGCTTTATCTTATTGGTCTTGGCTGCCGCGATTCCATTATTCTTGAATTTTCTTCGACGATCTCCGCCCTTATACTTGCAGGCAAAGTCGGTTCAAATATAGCATCCGAAATAGGGACAATGCGTATTACAGAACAGATTGACGCACTTGAGATAATGGGTGTCAACTCTGCAAGCTACATTATACTGCCGAAAATAATCGCAACACTTATTTTCAATCCTATACTGACTCTCATCAGTATTATAATTGGCATAATTGGCGGTGGAATGGCAGGCACAATGGCAGGTGTCATAACTCTCCAGGATTTTATTTATGGCATCCAATATGCCTTTATACCTTATTATATAACCTACTCTATCATCAAAACCCTGTTTTTTGCATTCATTATTACTACCGTTTCAGCATTCCAGGGTTATTATGTTAACGGAGGTTCCCTTGAGGTAGGTCGTGCAAGCACCAAAGCTGTTGTCCACAGCAGTATCCTGATTTTGATCTTCAATGTTATTCTTACGCAACTCCTTCTCTCATGATAAGGGTAAAGAATATCGATAAGTCCTTTAGCGGGAAGATGGTGCTGGAAAATGTTTCAGTTACTTTTGAACCCGGGAAGACAAACCTTATAATCGGAAGGAGCGGTTCAGGCAAAACAGTGCTGTTGAAATCCATTGTCGGATTGCATAATATTGACAGCGGCGAGATATGGTTCGAAGATGTGCTTTTCAATAAACTCAATTTTACAGAGAAAAAGGAGATCCGCAAGCAGATGGGAATGCTTTTCCAGGGAAGCGCTCTGTTTGATTCAATGACCACAGAACAGAATGTAAGGTTCCCGCTCGACATGTTCACAAACCAGAGTATGGAAGAAAAGATCGAAAGGGTTAATTTTTGCCTTAAAAGAGTGGCTATTATTAATGCTAATAAGCTTTTCCCGGCTGAATTATCGGGCGGGATGAAGAAAAGGGTCGCAATTGCAAGAGCTATAGCCCTGAATCCGAAATACCTGTTCTGTGATGAGCCAAATTCGGGGCTCGATCCTATAACGGCAATCCTTATCGATGAGTTAATAAAAGAGATCACAGATGAGTATTCGATGACCACGATCGTAAACACTCATGATATGAACTCTGTGATGGAGATTGGCGAAAAGGTTGTTTTCATAAATGAAGGAAAGATCTGCTGGGAAGGCAGTAATAACGAGATTCTCAAATCAGATAATGAGATACTTAACGATTTCGTCTTTGCAAATGCGCTTGCAAAACAGCTGAGATCCTCTCAGTTATAAGCTTGCAATTTACTTTAATTACTTTTTCTTCTTAGCTGGAACCGGATCCTCCTGTACCATTAGCATCGGCTTGTCATTCTTCTTTTCAACTCTGTTCCCGAAGGCAAGGTTCATTCCCAACCTGACATGCACTGTATTCCAGCTTGTGGGAAGAGGAATAGTGGAATCTTCTGATTTAATCTTATTCCATGTAACCGGGATCCTGTCGGCCAGCAGGTAAAACTGGAACCATCCGGGTTTAAAGGCAATTCCGAATCCCAGGTTGTCGTACCTGTGGTTCATTGCCGTATAGGCAATTGTTGTTGAAAAAACATTTCTGATATTCAGGTTGGCTGACAGCGTCAGCGCTTCTCTTATTTGTGATCCTACGAATTTGGTATACGAAAGCAATCCAACTGAAAAATTTTTGGTGAGATTATAGCTCCCTCCCAGGGTTACTCCGAATGGCAGGTTTGTTGTAAAGTCTGTTTTTGTATCGCTGAGGTAAAAATTATTTTTAAGGGAGTCGAGTAAAACAGTGCCAAGAGAGTCGAATGTCATAGTGCCGTTATAGACATCAAGCAGGTCGATGCCGCTGAAAAGGAATTCGGTCTCCTTTGCTTTAAGGTTTGATATATCCTTTTTCCACTTTATATAGCCAAGATCAGTTACAGCAGCTGACAGTTTCAGCTTGTCTGTAATCTTATATTCAGCACCAATGTCTATCCCGAAGCCCATGTTTTTTGTTTCAAGAAGATAATTGATAATGTCCCGGGGCTCTTTAAATCTTGAATCATCGAATACCACGCTGTCAATTGTATTCTGACCCGAAAGGTAAAAGTTGAGCGGGGCGCTGAAGTTTGCATCCAGCTCTGCATTGAGTGTATGAGTGTAATAGTCATTAACTGTGATGCCCAGTGACCTGTTGTCAATTGAAGCGGCAGCTATTCCAAAAAGCACCTTTGCCCTGACTCCAAGGCGCAGGTGTTCTGTAAAGTTTTTTGAAAATCCAAGACTTGCTTCCCTGTAATATTTAATATCACCCCTGAGCGAAGAAAGATCAATGGTTTTGCCCAAGAACTGTTCGTTGCCCTCAAATCCCAGCCTCAGGATATCGCCCGGGAGGGCAATATTCCCGTCAATGCGTTCATTAATGTCAAGTGAAATATAAAGATCTCTCCCCACGCCAAAGCCCAGGCCAAAGAGCTGTACAAGCGCTTCAGGCTCAAAAGAGTTCACATCCTTGATCTTTTTCATGAACTCCGCAGGATCATAATCGGGATGGAAAATAGTGACGATAGAGTCCGGTACCACTCCCTTCACAAATACATCGGAAAAATTGAAGAAATTGTTGTTTATGTTAAGATTAATTCCTGACATCACCGGCAAGCCAATATATACTGTGTTTGATGGCTTTAGGGCAGGATTAAGCAGATGATTCTGAGGCAGGTTCATATAATACAGAACCTGGCTGTTCTGTGCCGCAACATCAAGGGTAACAGCGAACAGTATTACAAACAGAATATATTTTATTTTACTTATCATATCCTGAAAATTTCTTAGGTTCATTTTAAGTTAAACTTAAGGTTCGGCTTTAGAACCAGTGATGCTTTAAAATCTATGCCATAATTGGAATATATCTTAACGTCTTTTGTCCCGTTATCGGTTGTATGCAGGGCAAAACTAAAAATGATCATATCTGCTTCGTTTACAGAGCTCCAGAATCTGTCGGTAATTGTTATGCTCGTCCTGGATGTCACTGGTTTGGTTTTACCATCCTCACCGACCGGAGCGGCTGCAAGGATCTCTTTGGCATTAACAGGGCAAATAGTATCGCCGGTAGCCGAGTTATAAAGGCTCATGGATACAAGTATCCCAAGAGGGAATCCATTTTCAACCTCAAGGTCAACTCTCAGATATTCAAAGTCTTCGACCCTGATTGGAGAATCTTCATCGGGATCATCGTTTTTTATGAAATTATCGACTGTGTCGGTAAACTGAATATTCTTGATCCTGAACTCCATTGGCACTTCAATTTCCAGGTCGCCAATGAAACGACTGTCACCGAATATATAGTTGTTCATACTTTCTCCGGGACCGGGATTCATTTCTGCACCTCCTTCAAAAACAATTTTCTCAGGAAGCATTGAAACCAGACCTGCAAGATTTGAATTTGCACTGTCAACTTTAAAAAGGGCATCTATGTCACGTTTTGCCGGGAAATGGGGATAATCCAGTATAAATGGATCGAGGTCAAGAAAGACAGGCGTTTTGCCTTCCCTGTACCCTGTCGCCTGAAGATCTATTTTTATGGGAACAGAGAAAGAGTTCCTGTATTTAAGCGTAACTGAAGGATTTGTAAGATAAAAGTCATCTAATATCCTGTCCAGGATATCTTTTATCTCCAGATCAGCCGTGTCCTTATCTATTGTTTCTGTTTGTTTACCGAAATACCCTTTGATATGATCGAATTTTGGATTCTTCATGCTCAGATCGATTGATATTTCATCTTCGCTGTTGAATGTCACCATGTTATTCTGAGAGCTTATCAGGATCTGGTATTGAACTGGTAACTTATTATACGGTTGTGCCGCAACGCTTCCCAGGCTGATCTTTGAATCTCCGATGGAGAAGCTGTCAACCTTGCTGGCTGTTGGATTAATCACAAATGATTGAGTTATCGGATTTGTCCCTCTTATGCTTGTGGGCAGTGTCAATGAGACGGTCGACTGAAGCGGAGTACCATTATTGATAGTATAGGAGATATACCCGGTATTCATAACGATCGAATCTATTTTAATATCTTCCCCGGGATCAAAATCCACAGTATCTGTATCGTCGTTGTCGAGGGCTGGAAGCGACTGCGGAGCAATTTTAACCCTTCCTGATTTTACTTTCATGTCACGGCCGGTCATTTGTATTTGCAGGTTTGAGCCATTCAGAACAAGTCCTCCTCCTGCTGTAATGACAAAGCCTGCTGCGGTATTATTCTTTATGATAGTGAGATCTGCCAGGTTTATTGTGGCAGTTCCGGTTTGTCCCGAATTTATTGCACTTATAACAGCAGGAGCTCCAAGAGGGGTATGAGGCGATACATTGTATATTGTAATAGTAATGTTGGTTATTGTTACTCCGGTATTATTCCTCACAACAATATCGAGAGCTCCCTGGCTGAGTGTTGCACTTTCAAAATTTGCAAATACGGGAAAAGGTAGCTCTCCTGTCGTTGTCAATGGGAAAACAGAGCCGGAGAAAGGTGCAAGATCAATCTCTCCGATTGCGTATGATTTGCTGAATGAGACCATGTCTTCCAGATCGAAGTAATCCTCCAGGCCGAATTCCAGCACAGAATCTTCTTTGATTATGATTCTTATAAAACCATCTTCATCAAACACTACCGTATCATTGGGGATCTCTTTTATATCCAGAAGCGAAATCTTTCCCCTCACGGCTGAGACCCCGAAGGATGGGGACCAGTGTGCCTTGCCGGATAGTCTATCCATGTCGTAAGTTTCTTTGAAGCATCCTGTTGTCACAAGGAAAGCTGCCATTGAACACAGTATCAGTATTCTTCTCACCATGAATTCGTCATTTAGTTTCCGTATCGAGATTATAATTGTAAAGGAATCTGTCGGTTCCGCCCACAATAAGGTGCCAGCCGCTTTTGTCCGATAGTTTCCCAATAGAAAACATTGAGGCTCCTCTCAGCGGGAACCCTTTCATTGTGTCTCCGTTTCTGTCGATAAGATATATAAGGTTATTATTTATATCAAAAACTCCTATTTTCCTGTCGGAAGATGAAAAAACAAAATTTATCGGTCCTCCAAGGTTTTCAGAGCCTAGTTCCCTGTTAAATATTTCAGATCCGTTATGATTATAAAGATACAATATCCCCTGGTCAATAAAAATATATTCGCCAAAACCATCGCTATTTACGTCAAAAATATCGAATGAATGGTCAACTGAAAACTTCCTGAAGGAGGTTTTTTTAACACTCCCGTCAAAATAAATATGCTGTATCGTACCTTCCGGGGAAGAGCATACAACTGAGGGTTTTGTCCCTGAAATCAACCGGATTGCCGAATTCCCGGCCCGGGTGACAGGCTCCTTAAGTGTCAGCCGTGTGTTGCCTGTCCGGTCAATGAAATGCAGGGATGTTTCATCCGAAACAATGAGGTAATCCTTGCCGGAAACCCTTATCCATGATATTTCCGACTTTACCGGACTGGAGGTCCTGAACGGTTTCCATCCTTTAACCACGCTTCCATTAATGTCGTAGGCATATATCAATTTATCGTCCCCGGCGATCAGAAGCCTGTAATTCAGGTTATTATCATAATCAAACAGCGCAAGCGGATTGGAGGCGGGAGACCTTAGTTTTACGGGATATCTTTCAACATAATTGCCGTTTCTGTCAAGAAGATGAAGGTAATTTTTCCCCGAAAACAACAGTTGGTATTTTCCGTTTTTCAGATAATCAACCATAAAGACAGATCCTGCTATCCTTTCTCTCAGGGGAACTTTCCAAAGCACTCTGCCGGCAGCATTTATGAGGTATGCGTTATTTTTGATGTCCTGAATAAAAATCTCTTTTGCACCTGTGAGATGATTGGTAAAAAAGAAAGGTTTAACTGCAGCAAGGGTATCAAGAAGAGTCTCCCATTCAGTGGTTGATTCTTCCCTTGTCTCTTCCCTGAATCTTACCGAAAGGGTGTTATAAAGCATCTTGTTGCTTGTAACAAATTGATATCCAATTGCTTGTATTTTGTTCAACGAAGGTTTGTTTAATTTGAGGGATCTGACCATATCTTCGTTCAGCCAGTGCGCAAAATAATCAATAGCCCGTGATGGCACCGAATATAAAAAGTAACCTGCTATACTGGGCAGGGTGCTTTCAAAATCCCTGTATGTGATATCATTTGCCAGTGTCTTATTGAGAAGATTGTCGTAGAGAAGTCTTGAAATCGTGGCATATGAGCTGCCGGTGATCATGTAATTGTCGTAAAATGCAAACCAGGAGTCATCAAAGTTTTCTGAAAAATCAGGCAGCAATGCATCGTTAAAACCCCTGTAAGAGGTTATATAGACCGGCACCCTGACCTGCTCGTCAGGCTGAAAAAAATGAGTGTTCCCCCTTCCGGAGCGGGTTTTGAAATCGTCGAGAAATATTTTTTCGGCATAAACCCTGTTCTTTAATTCATAGATTATTAAAGAATTATCGCCTACCGGCCGTTCTCTGATATCTATATAGGCCCTGGTCACCTCCTCGCCTATATAAGCTTTCAGCTTGCCAGCAAGTTCAGCAGCGCTTGTGTTTGCAATATTATTTTCAGGAAAACGGGGATTCAGTACTGACTCAAAAAAGACCGTTGCCGAGGGAAGAATTTTATAAGTATGGAACAATCCGGGAGTTGCAGATTTATATTTATAGAGATATTCCCCGTGATCGGTGCTTTCGGTATAACCGCTGAGAACAAGATCATTTTCGCTCAGGTATATATCTCCACCGCCGCAACCTGCAAGATTCCCGGCTTTTCTGACAAGGGCGGATTGATCTTCTCTGAAAATGGATTTCAAAAGAGGCGGTAGGTTATCGAACACCACAAAGATCTTGTCCTCATTTTTCCCGGATGCCTGAAGCACGTTATAAAAGCCCGGTTGAGTTCTTATATCATTGGTGCGGCTTGTCTGAATGATTGCTTCCCTGATCAGCTTTTCAGATGTTGTGCAGACGAGAAGCCCTGATATCACAGAGATAAATACAGTGTCGCTTTTATTCCTGATATTATATGGAAGTCCAAGAACTTCGCTGGTAAGAATAACTTTTTCATTTATGGTTTTCACGCCTGTCAGCCGGAGGATGTCTTTTATCTGCTTCGACCTCACATCCGACATTACGGCCATTGATAACAATGGGATTAATTCTCCTGAACCCGAAAGATGTAATGAGATAAGGGCAGAATTTCCCGATAAGATCTTTTTATATGCCGGTTTATTTAACTGATCGGCAAAGAACTTTATCTTTTTGTTATAGTTTTCAAATTCCTTTATTTTCCCAATCTCGCCAAAAATACCTTTCCCCGTTGTCAGTGAATTAATAAAGCTTTGAAGATCAATGGTTTCAATTACAGCGACAGCTCCGGGAGAAACAGCTTTGTAAGGATCGGTTAAAAGAATAGTTTTTCCCTTCTGAAGAAAATAGCCCAGTGCCACGAGACCAAACACCAGAACTATCACTAAAAGAATTGTAACTCTTTTTCTCACACGCAGAACATTAATTATTGAGCCTTTTCAAAATTATGAAATAATAGACAACATTTTATATGTAAACGAAGAACAGTAAAGACTTATTTCCCAACAGACACTGATGCATTTTGATTATAACAGAAGGTACTTTTTGCTACTTTTATGATTTCTTACAGAGTAATTGAATGAAATTGAGATTCTTCATATTGATTTTAATTCTGTTCCAATTCATTCCCGGCTTTTCACAAATTGTTGCAATAGTCGATGACGAAGATAACAGGCCGGTTCCCGATGTTGTAATACTGAACGGAACTAAAACGAAATATATTTATTCAAGTAAATCAGGGAAGGCTGACATTTCGATTCTTAGTGAGGAAAAAACAATATGTTTCCAGCATTTCACATATGAAAGAGTCTGTTTTTCATTTGAAGAACTGCGTGAAGCAGGTTTTAAGGTCAGGCTGACAAAGAAAATATTCGCAATTGAGGAGTTTGTAATTTCTGCCAGCCGCCGGGAAGAGAACAGGGATGAGGTGTCAAATCGTGTAACAACCATATTGAAGCCTGTTCTTCAGATTCAGAATCCCCAGACTGCTGCTGATCTGATAAGCCTGTCTGATGAAGTATTCGTTCAGAAAAGTCAGCTCGGAGGAGGAAGTCCTATGATAAGGGGATTCGCCACCAACAGGGTACTGATAGTTGTCGACGGCGTCAGAATGAACAATGCAATATACAGGGAAGGCAATATTCAGAATGTGATATCCCTTGACCCCTCTTCCCTTGAATCTACAGAAATAATATTTGGCCCGGGGGCAGTTGTTTATGGCAGTGATGCCATTGGAGGCGTAATGGATTTCAATACCAAAGAGGCTCTTTTTTCCGGAAGTAAAAAGCCTTTCTTCAAGGTCGATGCGATGTCGAGGTATTCCTCTGCCAATAAGGAAAAAACATTCCATCTTGACTTTAATGCCGGAACAAGAAAGATTGCCTTCCTGACAAGCGTCAGCTGGTCGGATTTTGATGATCTCAGGATGGGATCAAGGAAGAATGACAGTTATTTGAGACCGGAATATGTAAGCAGGATAAACGGGCAGGATTCAGTTGTAAAAAACGCGGATGAGCGTATACAGGTGCAATCAGGTTATTCACAGCTGAATACCATGAATAAGCTGAGCATCAGGTTCTCACCTGATATTAATATTGTACTCGCAAATCATTTTTCACGTTTGTCAGATGTACCACGGTATGACAGGCTCATCCAGTATAAATCGGGAAGGCTGAGATACGGTGACTGGTACTATGGACCTCAGGTATGGATGATGAATAATCTTCAGCTGACGGTGAGGAAAAAGAATATATTATTTGATGAGGCGCGTATTACCGCTGCGCATCAGAATTACACAGAGAGCCGGCATGACCGCGGTTTTGGAAAGGATATCATAAATGAGCAGACTGAGGAGGTGACCATCTTCTCTGCAAATCTCGATTTTGACAGGAATTTAAAAAGCAATCATGAACTGATCTACTACGGATTTGAAGCTGTTTTGAATGATATCCTCTCTGAGGCACAAACACGTAATATCGTTTCCGGGATTACTACTTCGGCTGGTTCCAGGTATCCGAATGGCGATAACAAGTACACGAGTATTTCATTGTATGGTGGATATAAAAACAATCTCTCCGGGGCACTTACCCTGAATACCGGTCTGCGGTACAATTTTATAACTCTCAAATCTGAAATAGCTGATAACTCATTCTATAATTTCCCTTTCACTGAAATTAATATTTCCAATGGAGCACTTACCGGATCGGCCGGAATAGTCTGCCGGATAAATGAAAAGCTGCATACAAGCCTCAATGCTTCGACAGGTTTCAGGGCACCAAATCTTGATGATGCAGGAAAGGTTTTTGATTCTGCACCGGGTGTTGTGGTAGTTCCGAATCCCGGCCTTAAACCTGAATATGCCTGGAATATTGACTTTGGTATTTCAAAAGAGTTTGGAAAGGTTCTGCATGCTGAATTCACTGCATTTCACACCTGGCTGACCAATGCCATGGTCAGAAATGATTTTCTTTTTGACGGACAGGACTCCATTTCTTATCTCGGAGAACTCAGCAAGGTGGAAGCCATGACCAACAGCGGCTCTGCACGGGTTTATGGTTTTAATATCAATATGCAGGTTAACATTATGAGGTACCTGTCATTAAAATCGGCCCTGAATCTGACAGAGGGATATGAAGAGAACGGCGATCCTCTCCGGCATGCAGCACCATTGTTCGGCTCAACACATCTATTGCTTAAAACCGGCACGTTCGAAGCCGACTTTTATTCAAATTACAACGGGGCGAAGAAGTTTGAAAAAATGTCTCCTTCAGAAATTGAAAAACCTTACCTGTATGCCTCCGATAAAGATGGCAATCCATGGTCACCCGGATGGATTACAATAAATTTAAAGATGTCGTACAGGTTTTTGAACAGAATATCAGTAATGGCAGGTGTGGAAAACATTCTTGATCTGAGATACAGGCCTTATTCTTCGGGCATAGCTGCTGCAGGCAGGAATTTCATTGGTTCCGTCAGGCTTGAGCTTTAAAATCCTGCTTCTCAGGTGAAAAAAAAGCATAAAAATGGCCAAAAAGTATATTTTTGGCACGCATTTTGATTTTATATAGTTACACAGGCAATCTCAATCATATACTTGATCCTTCAAGTTCAGCCAGGCTCCCGAGGCCTGGCTTTCATCTTTTTATCAGAAGGGTCGGTATCCGATAATTTCCCTTACCTCACGGATTGTTTTTGATGCGCTGGCACGCGCTTTTTCCGCACCTTCAGAAACCACCCTGGCAAGGTATTTCCTGTCGGCAAGGATCTGAAGGATTCGTTCCCTGATCGGATCTGTAACTTTGATAATATCCTCGGCAAGCTGTTTTTTCATGTCCCCGTAGCGGATCTCGCATGAAGCATGCTTTTCCGTGAAATATTTAACAGTTGATGGATCCGAAACAACATCCATGATGGTGAAAAGATTCTTAACCGGTTCCGAGGGTTTTTCTCCTGGTTTCTGAGGACCGGTATCAGTAACTGCCTTCATCACTTTTTTTCTTATCTCCTGTGGTGAATCGGCCAGGAAGATTCCGTTGCCTTCACTTTTCCCCATTTTCCCTGTTCCGTCGAGGCCTGGTATCTTCAGCAGCTGCTTCCCGAAATTATATGCATCGGGTTCTGGGAAGTAATTAACTTCATACAGAGTATTAAACCGGCGTGCAAAGCGCCTGGTCATCTCAAGATGCTGTTCCTGGTCCTTTCCGACAGGTACCTTATTAGCCTTGTGTATTATGATATCAGCAGCCATCAGAATAGGGTAGGTAAGCAATCCGGCATTTATATTATCGGGCTGTTTTCTGATCTGTTCCTTGAATGAAGTCGTCCTTTCAAGCTCTCCAACGTATGCGTTCATGTTGAGGAGGAGGTATAGTTCAGTTACTTCAGGCACATCGCTCTGAATAAAGACTGTTGCCACATCCGGATCTATGCCGCAGGCAAGATATTCAGCCAGTATCTGCTTAATGTTGGAGTGGAGGTCGTCAGGTTTGGGATGTGTTGTAAGCGAGTGATAATCAGCAATGAAAAAGAAACAGTTATTCTCCTTCTGCATTTTCAGAAAGTTAACAACTGCTCCGAAATAATTACCCAGATGCAGGTTTCCTGTCGATCGTATTCCGCTTACTACCGTATCCATAGCCAATAATAAAAAATCATGCAAAGTTAATGGTTTTTTTAACCCTCCCTCCGGCTGAGGATGTAGAAAAAGTTTATTTAAACCGCAAAGAGCACAAAGTTTTTGCAAAGGGCGCAAAGGTATATTGTTGTTCATCAGATCTTTGCGTTCTTTGCGTAATATCTTAGCGTCCTTTGCGGTTATTGGATTTCATGCTTCTTCTACACCCCCAGTGATATTATTGCCTGTCAACTGCTTACGGGGAAGGGTTTATTTCTATAGCGGGAGAAGATTTAAAACTGGGGTTCATCGGGTAGGGTTTGTATGAAAAGGGAAAAAAATCAGCCTTAAAATAATTAGTATCTTTGCTCAATTAAACCAGAAGCTGTGGAATCAACGGAATCGACAAGGCAGAAAAAGGTTGCCAGACTTATTCTGAAGGAAGTAGCGGATATTTTTCTCCATAAAGGAAATGGGTATGCACCCGGGAAGATGATATCGATAACAAAAGTAAGAGTCAGCCCTGATTTTTCCTATGCAAAGATCTATATCAGTATTTTTCCGTCGGTAAACCACGATGAAATACTGAATTCTATTCACGAACATGTGCATAAGATAAGGTTTGACCTGGGCCAAAAAGTCAGATCACAGCTCCGCATTGTTCCTGAGATTGCCTTTTTCATTGATGACAGCCTCGACTATATCGAGAAGATTGACAAGCTGCTGAAAAGCTGACCGTAATGCAGTATGAACCTATAAAAAGATCTATGGGCAGGTTTTTCTCAGGACCACTTTTCATGAGAAAACTGCTCTATTCCCTTCTTGATCTTCTCCTGCTTCGCACCTGGCACGTAAAAAAAGCTCTCCGTCAAATCAGTTCTGAACTGCCTGCTGATTCAAGCATTCTTGACGCGGGTTCCGGAATGGGCCAGTATTCGTGGCGGATGAGCCGGATGAACAGCGTATGGAAAATAACCGGAATTGACATCAACAGTGAACAGATAGAAGATTGCAGGAATTTTTTCAGGAGAGCCGGCCTCTTTGAAAGAGTCTCATTCAGAATTGCAGATCTGACAGAATTCAATGAACCCGGCAGTTATGATCTTATTCTTTCAGTTGATGTTATGGAGCATATCCTTGAAGACTATAAGGTTTTCGGGAATTTCTATTCCTCGTTGAAGAACCATGGCATCCTGCTGATATCCACACCTTCGGACAAGGGGGGATCTGATGTTCACGATGAAGAAGACGAGTCTTTCATCGGGGAGCATGTGCGTAATGGTTACAGCAGGGATGAAATAACTGCAAAACTATCCAGGTCAGGATTTCAGGATGTCAATGTATTATATATATATGGGAAGCCGGGAAGCATTTCATGGCGTTTCACCATGAAATATCCGGTGAAGATGCTTAACATTTCAAAGTTATTCTTCATCATTCTGCCATTTTATTACCTGATCTTTTTTCCTGTTTCTATAATACTTAACATTTTTGACGTTCGTTTTACTCATAAGACAGGAACCGGGTTACTGGTAACCGCAAGAAAAATACAAACGTGAAGCTCTCATTATATATAGCCAGAAGGTACCTGTTTGCAAAGAAATCGCGTAATGCAATCAATGTGATCTCAGCTGTATCGGTTGCAGGCGTTGCTGTCGGAACCATGGCCCTCATCATTATCCTTTCAGTTTTTAACGGCCTGGAAACTCTAGTCACTTCTATTTTCAATACGGTCGATCCTGATCTGAGGATTACAGCGGTGGAAGGAAAGACTTTTATTCCTGATGCTTCAAAACTTAAAATGTTGTCTGAAGTCAAAGGAGTAGCATGTTACTCTCTTACCCTGGAAGAGAATGCTCTTTTGAAATTTGAAGAGAGGCAGTATATCGCCACAATAAAAGGTGTCGATGATAATTATGCAAAAGTTACAGGAATCGACAGCTCCATGTGGGATGGCGAATTCATCCTCAAAGCTTCTGATGGAAGACCTCATGCGGTTACCGGAGCAGGTATAATGCAATCCCTGGGATTGAGAATCAATTTTGTACAACCGCTATGGATATATGTGCCTTCTAAAACAAGCGGGAATACGCTTATTCCTGAAGAAGCATTTAACAATGAATATATCTTCGCTTCAGGTGTCTTCCAGGTTGAGCAGGAATATGATTCAAAATATGTCTATGTCCCCATTGATTTTGCCCGCAGGCTGATTGAAAATGAGGATGGCGTCAGCGCTGTTGAGATAAAATTCTCAGGGACAGCCAATGAAAAAACAGTTCAGAAAGAGGTAACAAAAATATACGGTGCCGGGTATGTTGTTCATAACAAGTATGAGCAACAGGAGATCTTCTACAAGGTGATGAAATCGGAACGACTGGCTATCTTTTTCATCCTCACGCTGATACTGATTATCGCATCATTCAACATAATTGGTTCGCTCACAATGCTTATCATTGAAAAAGAACGCGATATAGAAATATTAAAAAGTCTTGGAGCCGACAACAGTCTTATAAGAAAGATATTTATTTTTGAAGGATGGCTGATCTCAATCATCGGTGCGTTTACAGGCCTTTTGCTTGGATTTATAGTCTGCTGGCTTCAGCAAACATATGGATTCGTGAAACTGCAGGGGGAGACTCTTATCATGGATTATTATCCGGTGGTAATGGCCGTTCCCGACTTTCTGATTGTCCTGGGAACTGTTTTGCTTATAGGTTTCTGGGCAGCATGGTATCCGGTAAGATACCTTACAAAAAAATATCTGATCAAATGAGAATAAAATTTTCAGGGTCAGTTATATTGTTTAAGGGACTTCTTTTGTCTGCACTCCTTGTTCTGATGATGGCACCATCATGTACAAATTCCAGGAACAAGACAGATCACGGAAAACTGATCCCTGAAAAGAAATTTGTTTCAATACTTGCTGACATCTATGTTGCAAACGGTCTCCTTTCCCTTCCCGAAGTCAGATATAAATACAATGGCAGGGATTCTGTCCTGAATTACATTGACATTATTGAGAGTTATGGTTACTCATATGAAACAATGAATAACACAATGAATTACTATTTTGTCAGCAAGCCCAAAAAGCTGATAAAATTATATGATAATGTAATCCGGCAATTGAATGAAGAGCAGTCCGCCATTCAGAATGAAATTAATAAGGCTGAAGAGGGAGCATCGAGAATGGCAGTAAATTACAACGTATTTACCCTGCCCGATCCTGAAAGGTCCGGGGCTCTGACAGTAAATAATATTTTAAATCCTCCAGGCTCATATAATCTGATCTTTTCAGTAACTGTTTATCCGGATGATAAGTCTTTCAATCCTCATTTTACCGCTTACCTGATAGATGCTGACAGTACTGAAACCGGCAAAAAAAGGTGGCTCCCAAGGGTTGAATACTTCAAATACGGGCATCTGCATCAGTTTAACTACATGGGTCGCGTTGAAACAGATCGCCCGGCGGTTATGAAAATCATTTTCTATAATTATGAAAATGACATTTCTGAATGGGATAAACATGCCCGAATTGAAATGATTTCTTTCAGTTTTATCGTCGATCCTTTATGAGACGTCTTTCAGCACAATATGTCATTACCAATTCAGGAGCCCCGGTAAAAAGGGCTGTTATTTCAGCAGATAAAGATGGAACAATTTTAAGTGTCGAGGAGAACAACGGTTTTTTAAAGGAGAACCAGTCGGTCGAATTCTATAATGGCATAATAATACCGGGATTCGTCAATTGCCATTGTCATCTGGAACTTTCTCATTTAAAGGGTCTTATACACAAAGGAACAGGTCTTGGAAATTTCATCATGCAGATCAGAGAAACCAGAACAAATGTCGAAGCCGATGAAATTTCAGCAGCACGTTCCGCCGATAACCGTCTCATAAATGAGGGTGTTGTTCTTTGCGCCGATGTTTGCAATACTTCAGCCACATTTGAGATCAAGAAAAACAGCGCTGTACGCTACCACAACTTCCTGGAAGTTTTCGGAATTGATCCTCAGAAAGCAGGGAAGAGAATGGATGAGATAACTGCAGTAGCAGGACAAGCTGATAAATTAAATTTAAAGTATTCAATAGTGCCGCATTCTGTTTATGCCGTGTCGCTGTCGCTGTTAAGGCAAATAAAGGAAAGATCAAAGGAGAACAGGGTGACAACCATTCATTTCATGGAGACAGATGCAGAAGCTCTTTTACTGGCAGATCATTCAGGACCTCTGAAAGAATCATACGAAGCATCAGGACTGCTTCCTGAAAACCCGGAGCTTCCATCCGATCATGTATCTGCAATCCTTGATGAAGTAACAGCAACTGGCAATCTCATCCTCGTCCATAATACTTTTGCAGAGAACATTATTGTCAGGAATATCAGGAAAAGAGGTAATACTTACTGGTGTCTGTGCCCCGGGTCAAATATGTACATCGAAAACAGAATGCCGCCTGTAGATATGCTTATGTCAGAAGGATGTGCCATTGTCGTAGGAACAGATTCTCTGGCTTCCAACAATGACTTAAGCATCCTTGAAGAGCTGAAACTGATCCATCATTTTTTTCCTGCTGTTTCACTTGAAGTATTGGTCAGATGGGCAACAATAAACGGGGCTAAAGCTCTGGGTGAGGATAGTAACTACGGGGAAATTGTACCTGGTAAAAAACCCGGATTGCTGCTTTTGGAAAATGCAGATCTTAAAAACTTTAAACTTCTTCCCGAAACAACTGTTACCAGATTACTGTAAATTGCGATTATGCCCACTTTCCTTTTTGATAAAATAATATTCGGGCCGGTTAAAAGCAGAAGACTGGGCGTGTCACTGGGCATCAATCTTCTTCCGACCTCAAGGAAGATATGCAACTTCAACTGCATCTATTGCGAGTGTGGCTGGACTCAGAGTAAAGGGATCCGTGGAGAGAAGCTTCCGACGAGAAAAGAAGTATATGAGGCTCTCGACAGGAAACTCGCTGAAATGAAAAAAAACCGCCAGGTGCCAGATGTTATAACCTATGCGGGAAATGGAGAACCGACCCTGCATCCGGAATTTCCGGGCATAATCGACGATAGCATCAGCCTGAGAAACAGATACTTCCCTGATGCCAAAATAGCAGTCCTGTCAAACTCGACAGCAATTACCAAACCCGAGATCAAAAAGGCGTTACTGAAAGTCGACCAGAATATCCTGAAGCTTGATTCAGCATTTGATCTTACCGTGAAAATCCATAACCAGCCAGGGGTGAATGTTAAGGTTGCGAAGCTTATTAAGGATCTTCAGCTTTTCAGGGGCAGGCTGATTGTTCAGACACTTTTTGTCCGCGGATCATTTAATGACAAAAAGATTGACAACACCAGTTCTGAGGAAATTGACGCCTGGTTAAAGGCATTGAAAAAAATCAAACCGTCAGAGGTAATGATCTATACAATTTCAAGGGATACTCCGGAAGGCGGACAACTTGAGAAGGTCCCGTTGAAAGAGTTGAAGCGGATTGCTACCCTGGTAAATGATCTGGGTATAGAAACACAGGTTTCGGGTTAGTTTTGAAAACCGATCGCAACATACTTATATGCCCTCTTGAATGGGGACTTGGCCATGCTGCAAGAATGATACCTCTTGCAGTCAGGCTGAGGGAAATGAACTATAATGTCATCATTGGTGCCGGAAAAGAGCACCAGGCTCTCTTTCAAAATGAGATCCCCGGCATTATATGCATAGATTTCCCCGGATTCAAGCCTGGGTATTCAAAATATCTGCCACAATATTTATCTCTGCTTTTCAGAATACCCTTGCTCGTATATCACATTATTTCAGAGCATAAGAGACTCCAAACAATAATCCGGGACCATCGGATTGATATTGTAATAAGTGATAATCGTTTTGGATTGTGGAACAGGACTATAAAAACAGTATATATCACTCACCAGCTTAGAATACCATTTCCTGCTGCTTTCAGGATTTTTGAATTCATCGGAACCGGAATTCACAAAGCGCTTATCAAAAAGTACTCATATTGTTTTATTCCTGATCTTCCCGGTGATATGAATTTGTCGGGAAGGTTGTCGCATGGTGTTAAGCTGCCGGCTAACGCAATCTATATTGGCATCCTTTCGAGATTCACCGGTGTTGTTTCATTTCCTTCAGATTCTCCTGTAAGCTATCCTCATAATACAATAATCCTTTCAGGACCGGAGCCTCAGCGAAGTCTCCTGAGAAAAAGACTGACTATGATTGTTAAGGATCGCTATCCAAAGACAATTATACTGGAAGGAAGACCGGATAAGGGCACAGGGGGTACAGAGTCGGATAATGTTGTTTATTATAATCACCTGCCTGCGGCCGCAATGAAAGAACTCATAACCGTCAGTGAATCAATAATATCCAGGTCCGGCTATACAACAATAATGGAATTGATAAGTCTCAATTGCAGTGCTCTTCTGATACCTACTCCGGGTCAGACTGAACAGGAATACCTTGCACGCTATTTGCAGGAAAAAGGATGGTTTTCAAAAGTATTTCAGAAGGACCTGAAAGAAAAACTGCCTGATGAGATCAATAATAAAGTACCCGGAGATCAAATTATTTTTCAAAGCAGGATGCTGCTCGAAGGTGCTCTGATTAAATTGTCAGAAGACAAATAACAGCAATGCCATACCGGCAATACCTGTCAGATAACCTAACCATACTTCTTTGGGGCTATGTGAGTCGAGCCATAGTCTCGCCGATAATATCAATCCTGATGCTATGATGGACGATATGAGGAATAAAGTAAGGGGTGTATACATCTTGATGGAAAGGACAAAAATCAGTGATGTAAGCGCACCGGCTCCCACTGAATGAATAGAGATCTTCCACCAGAAATTAATGATGGTAACGGCAAACGAGATCAGGGCGGTAGAGAGTATAAAGGCTTTTATGAAAATAGGGATATTGAATCTCAGCACAACATATAATGTGACAAAATAGAAAAATGAAGTTATTGCCATCGGGATAATTCTTTCACTCCGGTTATCTATGGTCCAGGAGCTTATCAGCTTTCTCCACTTCAGGTATGGAATTAATGAAAGCGGCAAAGCTAAATTATTGGTCAAGAGAATAAATACAACGATTTTTTTCTGGGCAAATGGCAGATAGCCGAATAGCGTTGGTGCTGAAAAGATTATCAGAAGTCCGTACAAGGGCATCAGCAGGGGATGAAAAATCACTGATATGATTTTTGCAAGAGTGTCTGTAAAATTGTGTGAAGGATCTGCCATCATATCTCCCTTCTTAATCTTGCAACCGGAATATTCAGTTGTTCGCGGTATTTGGCTACAGTGCGGCGTGCTATCTGGTATCCTTTTTCCTGCAGTATTTCCGTAAGCCGTTCATCGGTCAGAGGCCGTCTTTTTTCCTCATTCTCGATGCAATCCTGCAGGATTCTTTTTATTTCGCGTGTTGATACTTCTTCACCACTGTCGGTCTGCAATCCTTCGGAGAAGAAAAACTTAAGAGGGAATATGCCAAAATGAGTCTGGATATATTTGCTGTTGGCTACTCTCGACACGGTAGAGATATCGAGACCTGTCATCTCTGCAACATCTTTCAGGATCATCGGTTTTAGTTTTGTCTCATCACCGTCGATAAAGTACTCTTTCTGGTATTCGAGGATTGCATTCATTGTAAGAAGAAGAGTATTTTGCCTTTGTTTTATTGCATCAATAAACCATCTTGCAGAATCGATCTTTTGCTTCACAAAGAGTACTGCATCTTTCATCTCCTTCTTATTGCTCTTGTCTTTGGAATATGTCTGCAGCATTTCGCTGTAAGCTGCACTCAGCCGTAGTTCAGGAAGATTTCTTGAATTGAGATGAAGATCGAAACCGTCTTCAGAATGTTCAAGGATGAAATCAGGGATTATCGGCTGGGAAATTTTGCTGAATGGATCGCTGTAAACGCCTCCCGGCTTCGGATTTAGTTTAAGAACCTCTTCAATTGCTGCTTTAAGCTCATCTTCAGTGACATTCATGCGGGTAATGATCTTGTCATAATGTCTTTTTGAAAATTCCTCAAAATGCTGGTCAATAATAGATTGGGCGAGTTTCACAGAAGGTTGTGCCAAGTCCCTTTTTTCAAGCTGAAGGAGAAGAGATTCCCTGAGTGTTCTGGCTCCGACTCCTGCAGGTTCAAGATCCTGAATTATTTTCAGCACCTCTTCAAGTTCAGTCTCAGTTGTTGTTACATTCTGAAGGAATGCAAGGTCGTCGACGATATTGACAAGTTCCCTCCGCAGATATCCATCTTCATCAATATTTCCTATAATGTACTCGCCCAGGATTTTTTGCTTTTCATCAAGATCCCTTAGTCCAAGCTGGGATTCGAGATGTTCCTGAAAAGAGGAACCTACAGAGAAGGGTATCTCTGCATTTTTATCATCGTCCTTGCTGTAATTATTGGTTTGAAGCTTATAATCAGGAATGTCGTCCTCTTCTATATAGTCGTCGATTGTGAATTCATCATCCTCACCGTTTTCATTATCCTCAAACTGTTCCTCTTCATTCTCTTCCTCTGAAGGAACTGTTTCATCTTCAGTGCCTTCCTCAAGCGCAGGATTTTCTTCCAGCTCTTTCTTTATGCGTTGTTCGATCTGAATGGTAGGAACTTCCAGCAGCTTGATCATCTGGATCTGCTGTGGTGAAAGCTTTTGCAGCAATTTCTGTTGTAATCTCTGCTTTAACATTACTGTTCCTGTAGATCTTTATCTGAAGCAATTACGTTAAAACTCTGCGTTCTTTGGTGTTCTAGGAAAAGGGATCACATCCCGGATGTTCGACATGCCTGTCATGAAAAGCAGTAATCTCTCGAAACCAAGTCCGAAGCCGCTGTGAGGAGCAGTACCGAATTTTCGTGTTTCAAGATACCACCAGTAGTCGTTTTCAGATAATTTAAGTTCCCTTATTCGTGCCAGGAGCTTTTCATAATTCTCCTCTCTCTGCGATCCTCCGATTATTTCACCGATCCCGGGGAACAGCACATCCATGGCCCTGACTGTCTTCCCGTCATCGTTCAGTTTCATGTAAAATGCTTTTATCTCTTTTGGGTAGTCGACAAGTATGACCGGCTTTCTGAAATGCTCTTCGACCAGGTATCTCTCATGCTCAGCCTGAAGGTCTCTGCCCCATCCTATCGGGTATTCCCATTTCTTTCCTGATTCAACGAGTATTTTAATCGCATCGGTATATGTTGTTCTGACAAATTCATTATCGACGACAAATCTTAATCGGTCAAGCAGTCCCTTATCGATCATATTATTGAGAAATTCAAGGTCGTCCATGCAGTTCTCAAGGGCATATCTTATCAGGTATTTGATAAAATCCTCAGCAAGGTCCATGTTATCGCTGAGATCATAGAAGGCCATTTCGGGTTCTATCATCCAGAATTCGGCCAGGTGCCTTGGAGTATTTGAATTTTCTGCCCTGAATGTTGGTCCGAAAGTATAAATGTCGCCGAGGGCAAGTGCGCCGAGTTCTCCTTCCATTTGTCCGGAAACAGTAAGATTTGTCGGTTTCCCGAAGAAATCCTGGCTGAAATCAGGTGCGCCGCTTTTATCCATCGGGACATTTGACAGATTAAATGTGGTAACATGAAACATTTCTCCTGCTCCCTCTGCATCACTGCCTGTAATTATCGGAGTGTGAAGATAAAAGAACCCTTTGTCGTTAAAATATTTGTGGATCGCATAAGCCAAGGCATGCCTCATTCTTAATACCGCACCGAAAGTATTTGTCCTGGGCCTCAGGTAGGCAATCTCCCTGAGAAATTCCATCGAATGTCCCTTTTTCTGAAGAGGAAATGTTTCGGCATCGCTTTTACCATAGAGTTCAATCGAGGAAGCAACTACCTCAACGTTTTGTCCCTGTCCCTGCGATTTTACCAGGGTACCTTTAACAGCTATGCATGCACCGGTTGTGATGTCTTTTAAAAGGGCTTCATCAAAAAGAGAGAGATCCGCAACTATCTGGATATTATTTATTGTTGATCCATCATTAAGCGCGATGAATGCAATGTTTTTGTTTCCTCTTTTTGTCCTCACCCATCCTTTAACCATTATTTCAGTGTCAATCCGGGGCGATTGCAATAACTCTTTAATCTTTATCCGTTTCATTTTGTAAAAAATAACATCGCAAAAATAATAAATTGCAGGTTGTTAAACTAAATTGGCATTGTTTTTGTGCCAAAGTGTATCTTTTTTGCAAATTGGTAAAATCTGCATAACTTTGAATATAAATCGTAATTATTTTCAGCTATGGCAGATAAACAGAAACTTATAGTTGTACCATGGGATTTCACTCCTGTTGCAGATCATGCACTTGCTCATGCAGTGAAGATCAGCCGTATGGTAAAGAACGATATATGTCTTCTTCATATAGTCGATAAAGGGATAAAGCCGCCGGATGAAGGACAAAAGAAAGTTCTTATGCAAAGTGTTGCTGATGAGAACGCCAGAAAGTACAACATGGTCATTATTCCTGCAATTGCAAAGGGTACAATCTTTACCGCTATTGGCGATTATGTAAATCAAAAGGGAATAGATGATGACCAAAAGAGAGATATCAGCCTTGTGGTAATGGGTACTCATGGGATGAAGGGGATGCAGAAACTCACCGGCAGCTGGGCACTCAAAGTCATTGTAAAATCAACGGTTCCGTTTATCGTTGTCCAGGATCCGCCGGTTGATCAGGAGAGGTATCATAATATTGTTTTCCCTGTCGATTTCAAGAAAGAGAACAAGGAAAAGACAAAGATGGCAATATTCATGGGCAAGTACTTTGATTCGAAGATGCATATTCTTGTTACAACCGCAACTGACCAGAATCTGATCAAGAAAACAAAGATAAATCTGAATTTTGCTATCAAGTTTCTTATTCAGAACAACATAGAATATCAGATACACGAAGTTCCCAGAGGCAATTTCGCAGAACAGACCCTCGATTTTGCGCAGAAGATCAATGCCGACCTTATTCTGATCGTTACAACAAAAAATATCACATTTGCCGATTACATGGTTGGAGCTTCAGAACAATACATTATTGCCAACAGCTCCAAAATACCGGTTTGCTGTGTAAATCCCAGGGCTTCATTTGCCAACACGGCCCAGTTCATGGGAGGCTGGGGCTCTTAGCATCCTCATATTAAGGAGGATAAAGATCATATGTCAATATTAGTTCAGGGAGTTACAAAACTTTATGGTGAGCAGAAAGCTCTTGATAATGTCTCCTTTGGAGTGAAGACCGGGGAAATTGTCGGATTCCTGGGTCCCAACGGAGCAGGCAAATCGACAATGATGAAAATAATCACCGGCTTTATTCCTGCCACTTCCGGCACTGTATCTGTTAACGGGACAGAAATATCTGCAGATAATCCGGAACTCAGGAAAACGATCGGTTATCTTCCTGAAAACAATCCGCTTTACCCTGAAATGTATGTAAGGGAATACCTGGATTTTGTGTCATCACTATACAAGATAGTATCCAGCCAGAAGCGAATTGACAATATTATCGGGATTACCGGACTTGCGCCTGAGCAGAAGAAAAAAATAGGAGCACTATCTAAAGGGTACAGACAACGGGTAGGACTTGCCCAGGCACTTATACATGATCCCGGAGTACTGATCCTTGATGAAGCAACAAGTGGTCTTGATCCAAACCAGATAGTTGAGATCCGTAATCTTATAATTGATGCAGGAAAGGAAAAAACTGTATTATTCTCAACACATATCATGCAGGAAGCTGAAGCAGTATGTGACAGGATCATTATTATAAATAACGGTAAAATAATGGCTGATGAGCTGAAAAACAATATCCATTCCGTTTTGAAAAAACACAGGCAGATCATAAAAATAGAATTTGACAGGAATCCTGACGTTTCGGAATTGCTCAGGATCGAAGGGGTTGTACATGCAAATCCTGTTTCAGGATCATTGTGGAATATTGAGGCTGAAGGCGAACAGGATATCCGTCCTGCTATATTTTCATTTGCTGTAAAAAACAACTTAACCGTTCTGTCCCTTCAGAAGGAGGAGAGCAATCTCGAAGAGGTTTTCAGGCATCTGACCAGCATATAATATTTTTTATATTGATTTTTTTTTATTTGCTTTGTGCCATAATTATCTGGTGGAAAGATTTGAGCTGATTGCAACCACAGGAAAAAATGCTAAAACGCAGATAATTCTGTTTTTCGCCTCATCCAATCTCCCCATCAGTTGTTGATTATTAAATTAATAATTGCAAAATGGGATATTTCTTTACTTCAGAATCAGTGTCCGAAGGGCACCCCGATAAAGTAGCCGACCAGATTTCAGATGCGCTTCTCGATGAATTTCTGAAATGGGACCCTGAATCAAAGGTCGCTTGTGAAACTTTCGTTACAACAGGTCTTGTAGTTTGCGGAGGTGAAGTTCAGACTTCAGGATGGGTTGACGTTCAGGAGACCGCCCGCCGTGTTATCCGTAATAT
>JALONV010000025.1 GCA_025454755.1 Bacteroidales bacterium
TACAATATTGCCATTATATCCGGTTGTATTACGGCCTTTACCCTTTAGTAAAATGTAATTGGCTATACCGGAAACTGTAAGCTTTTTATTGATGTTCCACGTTCCGCTTAGCACAACATTATTTCTTTTTAAGGAGCTATTAGGCTGCAACCCTTTGGCATCGTAATTGGTATAAGATAATCTTACAGAACTAAAATCAGTAGCCTTTTCAATTGCTACTGTATTCGTAAAAGTTATTGGTGTTTCGAAGAAAGTGATAGGTCCGTTCTTTGTAAACTCCCACGGTTTCGATTGTTTGTACCAGGGTGATTCAGGGTCAACTGAATACCAGCCCCATACAGGTTGTCCATCGAATCTAGGGCCGTACGATGCGTCTTCGGTTGTTTGTACCCATCTAACTAAAGGATCATTGATTGGATCAGTTGTTGTAAGGCTCCCTGATGTAGTTCTTAAGCCAAAATCAGGAGGATCTCCGTAACCATAACCGGCACCATACTGATCCTGATAGGTAGCGAAAGTTGATTTATCAATTTTACTGAAAGTGAATCCGGAACTCAGTGAAATTCCTATAGGAGCTTTGTCCCCTGCTTTTAGTATTGCTCCCTTTTTGGTGGTGATCATAATAACGCCAGCCGATGCACGGGAGCCATACAGTGCTGTCGCAGCCGACCCTTTCAAAACATTGATGGATTCAATGCTTTCAGGGTCAATATCAGCGGCAGCATTCCCGTAATCATATCCAGCCACAGTAGCAGCCTGGCCTGAGGTTACTCCGACATCAGTGTATTTTCCAATTTGATTATTGATAGGCACCCCATCAACAACATAAAGGACCTGGTTGCTGTTTACCAATGATTTGCTACCACGAACTATAACGTTGGTAGAGCCACCCATGTTTTGGTTCCTTTGAATCTGCACACCTGAGATCTTACCTGAGAGGTTGTTCATGAAGTTGGCTGTTTTTACGCTGGAAACTAAATCCCCTTTTATTTCCTGAGTAGAATATCCCAGGGATTTCTTCTCGCGTGAGATACCGAGTGCTGTTACAACAACTTCGCTAAGTCCCAATATATCAGACTCCAGCAAAACATCAATTACATTACTCCCTGAAATCGCGATTTCCTTGGATTTCATACCTACATAAGAAAAAACAAGAGCAGTAGCAGATTCAGGTACACTAAATGAGTATTTACCATCTGCATTGGTGACGGTACCAAGGGTTATTCCTTTCACCTGTACCGTACATCCGATAACGGGCTGTCCATCCTCAGCCCCGGTAACAGTACCGGAAATTGTCTTTTGCTGAGCATTCGCGGATAACAAAACAGAGCAAAAAACTAAAAAAAACAATAGAATTTTTCTCATAACATTTAGGTTAGTTTATTAATAAAAAATATAGGAATACTTAGGTAGCTTCCCATTGGCTCAAAAAGCGACTAAGTCTCCTTTAACAAAATTATCTAAGTATTACTAATGATTTTAAGTCAAACTACAATCAACAGTTTTGAGTTTATAAAAGTTACTTACGAATCAACAGAATGCAAATTCAAAATTCACCTTTCTTATGTAAAAGTCGGACCTGTTGACTACATCTCGCCGGTGAAATTACATTAATTATATTTTTCTAAATATCAATGATCTAACTCCGCTAACGGATGGTCAATTTGTTTTGGCCGAAAGTGGTCAAGGCCACTGGCTGTTGGGGCTACGCTGTTGCAAAAAGGTCAAAATCGACCTCCTTCTTTTTTTCAGAACTCCTCAAAACCCCACTAATCATTAGGATGAGTTGAATGGACTCTGTGAAGACAGAATTTAGAACTTATTGTACTGAGGATCTTTTTCTTTGTCTTGCTATCTGACTTCCTGTATAATTCTATGCAAAAAGCTGTTGAAGTGTTGTAAATTGAGATAAAATAATAAATTTTGCACTAATTAAATTTCAGCTCCTAAAAATTTAACTTATACCATGTTGAAAAAGGTAATATTTCTCTTTCTCGTTTTTCTTGCCGGTTGCACCAATCAGAAAGCACCAAAGGAAGTACCTGTCACTACAGATCCTGATGCTAAATCCCTGGCAGCCCCTCCTAAACCGGCACCCAGTCCCTGGACAACCAGTTCATATGCACCAAAGGAGGGGGAATCGGAGGGCAGGAAGTTCGTCAGGTTTGTTACTAATGGTAATTTTACAAATAAGACCCAGACAAACGGGTACCTGTATGCCGAGGTGATTGTTGACAAGAAAAGTGCCGGAATATTTTTACATGAGTTCAATAAATCCAACCCTGCCGAGAAATTCAGCAAACCGGTTCAGATCAATATGGTAAACTCGCAAGGAGAGAAACTTCAGATGACTTCTGCGAGGAGCTGGAATAGTTCGGGAGGTATCTCAATTGAAAGAAATAATAACGATTACAGCCAGTTCAGGATCTTTCTCTTAAAAAGTAAAGGTACAGTTACGGTTGAGATTAAAGATTCAGGAAATAAAAATTATCATTTCAGCATAAATACCGACGGTTTCAGTGACTCTTTCACCAAGCTGTGATATTCATGCCAACTGTCTGCCAAACTCACACTTCTGTATTACTGTTGCTCAGATCCTTTTTGCTATTGAGATCAGGATCATCGGTAAGCTATATCCATAATTTCAAAAACAATATCTTCCCTGTCTCGCTTTAAGGTAATCATGTCTCCGGATTCTTTATTAATCAATGCTTTGGCCAGAGGAGAAACAAATGAGATCTTACCTTTGGCAACATCTGCTTCATCAACACCTACAATCTGAAAAATCTGAATGCTGCCAGACACTTTTGTTTTGAGCGTTACTGTTGCACCGAACCTTATTTTGTTTTGAGGCTGCTCTTTCAGATCAACGACTTTGGCTTCAGCAATCCTGTTGTTCAGCAACAATAACTTTGCATTGATATAGTTCAATGCGATCCTTCTCTCATTTTCGTTTGTACTGCCCAGGTCCTCTTTTTCCTTGATAAGCGCCTGTTTTTCAGCTAATAGCTGGTCCATTCCTGTCCGTGTGACAAAGTTTGTCACACCCTCCGGTAAATATGCCCTCTTTGGCACTATCGGAACTTCTTCCTGATCGTCTTCCTTTACAAATCCTCTGCTCATTGCTTATTGTTACCGGCAACATCACAAATTAGTAGTTCCGAAACATACAACTTCTCTAGAATGCAATCCCTATATTCACACTTAGCGAGCTTGTATTCCGTTTAAAATGACTGTTATCGGCAATAAGAATATATTCAAGCCTTTGCATTTCAAATGCAATGCCTCCAAACAGCGCTAACCGGTCGGAAATATTGAACCATATTCCTCCTGATGGACAGAAATATAATCCTTCCTGCCTGATTGTGGCTGAGTCAGAGCTTACTTTCAGATATCCTGCCGAACCTCCTATACCGAGTGCCAGATAAGGTGTAACCTTCTTTTTGGTGAAGGAGGTCCTGAGGTCAAGGAAAACGGGAATCTGATCTGCCGGGGAATAGAGTTTCCTACCGGTATAATTTTCAAGTCCTTCAAAATACCTGCGGTAACCTAATCCAAGGCCAACAGATGAAACTTTGCCTATCATTATTCCGTTTATGAAATTGAAACGGAAATTATTAATTCCATAATCTCCAACACCCCAGGCATATCCAATTTCAATAATACCACGGTAACATTTCCCCCTGGCAGTGCCTGAGATATTGGTATTTGCGTACGGATTCGCAATATCGACTGGTCTTTTGGTCTGGCTGACCGGATTATATGGAGCCTGCTGATAAGTCTGTGTGTTCTGTGCAGGTTGTTTAGTCTGATTCGTTTGCTTTGGCTGAGTAAGCTGAGCCGGCTTAGCTTGCTGGGCAGGTTCAGTAGTCTGGGTTGTTCTAACTGGCTGTCGTGCTTCAGCATTTTGGGTTGTCTGTCTTGTCTGAGTGGTCCGAACAGTTTGTGTTTCCGCTGGTTTTTGTTCCTTCTGAGGAGCAGTGGGTTCTTCAGGAAGTGGTTCCGGTTTCTTTTCTGTCGCTGGCTGCTGTTGAGGAACAGGTTGAGCTACAGTTACAGGCTGTACATCAGGTTCAGGTTGTGGTTGTACAATGGGCACAGGTTCTGGCTGTACTGCAGGTACAGGTTCTGCTTCAGGTACCGGTTGCGGTACTGACGGTACCTGCGGCTTTTTATGTGCGATACGGTTAAAAACATAATAGTATACACCGCCTTCAGCAGGCAGGTCCCCGGTTACATATTCCACAGGTATTTTCCAGTAACCTTGCTCTTTGATAAATACTCCAGTTACATTGTAATAATTGATATTTTTACCTTCGTTTTCAACTATATTTATTGATCCTCTTGCAGTTGCACCGGTAGTGTCGTTCCAGGTAGTGTACCATTTTGTCTGATCTTCACCTGAAATATCAGTGTCATCCACAAAAACCCATGTTACTTTGGAAACAGAAGGATTATTATATCTGAATATTCCTTCTCCCGGATCAGCGTCCGTAACTGTTGAGCTGAATTTATAGCCTATACTCCTTCTTACTCCAGAGGCTCCATCTGAAATCTTGGTCTGGGATGTTTTTTTTCGTGTGGTATCTGAAGATGTTTTATTCTGAGCAAAAGAAATATTGCCCACAAGGAATATAATCAACGCTAATACAAAGCTCTTCATATTGGTTTACTCTAAATTAAACTTAAATAAACATAAAGCTAAAGTTTAATTTTTAATACCACAATAGGCAGGGACTTGAAATAGTATTACATCACTCTCTGTTAATTACTGGCTATCAAGGAAGTATGTGTTAATAAAAAAGCCCTGTGAAAAATCTCACAGGGCTTTTAACATTCATGACATTGATTACTTCTTGCCACCTGATCCGGGGCCTTTTGAAGCTTTTACTGCCGTTTTTGCCGGACCGGCAGGACGTGCGGTACCTTTGTTCTGGGTTTTTTTCTCTGCTTTCCTGGCCTCATTTCTGGCCTGCTTCTGAGCTTTGGTCTCCTGACCCTGGTTCTTATACTGTGTCTGTTCCCGGGTCATTGTTCCGGACTGGGTCTGTGTCATCGTACCAGCCTGGGTCTGAGTCTGTGTCTGAGCCTGGGTTCCGGTCTGTACCTTTTCCTTTGTCTGGGTCTGGGTAGCCTCCTGTGCTGTGATGCCTGCGCTGATTAAAAGTGCTATGGCAGCAAAAAACATTTTCCTTTTCATAATAGTGAGTTTATTAAAGTATCTTAAAGTTTATGAATCAAATTTATGGTGGTGAAGATGAAGTAATTATGAAATTTTATAAAAAAACTGAAAAAATATTAAATTTTTTCAGTTTTTATATTAGCCTGAATAACAACCTATTATATTGATAAAGCTATAATATTCTGAAATAAATGCCCATTGTAAAAAGGAATCCGCCTGAACCTGAAGAAGATGCGTCAGAAAAAAGAGGAATTAAATAGCCTGGTTCTGCGTCAAAAGTGAATCTGCCGATATTGAATGAGACGGGAATACCAAGGTCAATCTCCATAAGACTGAATTTTGTAGTTGTTTCCGGGGTGCTTCCACTGCCTGATTTTCCTCCCCGGAATGGAGGAGTTATCACAGTCGTACCATCACTTGTCTCCGTAAGCGTGCCAAACAACATATTCACATAAGGATCGAATGAAAAGTATGCCTTGTCGTTAAAAAATGATGGAGTTTCAAAATATCTTGAATTCCTTAACTGGAAATATACTCCGGAAGACTCCGCTAAAATGCCTCCGGCAGATATTTTTGTATATAGTATTTTCCAGTCAACGCCCATTGTCGCATCCACATAAAAAAAGCTCGAGAATAAAGTATCCCTCAGGTCCTTGTTAACCTGATACCGTGATGTGCTGAGAGCTATGTCGAACCATTTGTTAAATGTATGGTTCCAGGTCAGCGAAAACGTTGAGAAGGACAGGAATGGATCATACGCATTCAGGTGGAAGGTGGATGCGGATACAAATAGTTCTTTCCTGAATCCATATACTAGACCGCCCGAATAATAGGGTTTGTCCTGCGACAGTGATGTTCCCATATATACCATATTATAACCCATGCCTGTGCTTGCAAATATGCTGTGCTTCGATTCTGCATTTGCGGCACAGGCATCAGGCAGGCTGTCCGGTTTTATATCTGTCTGCGCTGAAACTACCGAGGTTGTTATAAAAATATATGTTGCCAGGAGCAGGAACCGGAATCTGATTTTAACAGTTTTCATAGAAATTTCCTTAATTAAGCGACCGCATTGTGAAGTTAAAGATAAATCTTCCAGATGAAGAAATGATGAAAGGATCAGGATAGACGCCATTTGCCACTAATCCTCTGAAGATCAAAATCGGTCAGTTTAGTTTGCTTAACAGAACCTGATTGTGAAAATCCGGATATCGTACAAACAACGAAGCATATTAGAGAAATGATCAGAAAATGTGATGCTCTTTTCATTGGTCTGAAATGTAAAATGGGAAATGTAACTATTTAAGCAGCTTTTTAATATTATAAAGCTTATTCAACGCTTCAACAGGTGTGAGATTATCTATATCAAGGCCAAGCAACTCATCGCGTATCTGTTTCAATACCGGATCATCAAGCTGAAAAATGCTGAGCTGAAGTCCTTCGCGATGATCGGCGATATCGGCTATTGGTTTTGCGAGAGCCTGTTTATCATGGCTCATCTCAAGCTCTTTGAGTATTTCATCAGCACGGTTTACAACGCTCCTTGGCATTCCGGCCATTTTTGCCACATGTATACCGAAACTATGCTCGCTTCCTCCCCTTTTCAGCTTACGCAGGAAGATCACTTTGTTATTCATCTCCCTGATCGAAACATTAAAGTTCTTCACTCTGGAAAATGAATTCTCCATCTCATTAAGTTCATGGTAATGCGTGGCAAAAAGGGTTTTGGCTCTCATCCTGCTTTCATGAAGATACTCAACCATTGCCCATGCTATTGAAATGCCGTCATAAGTGCTTGTGCCTCTTCCTATTTCGTCAAGAAGAACGAGACTGCGGTCAGACAGATTGTTGAGGATGCTTGCTGTTTCATTCATCTCCACCATAAAGGTCGATTCGCCCAGGCTGATATTATCTGAAGCGCCAACACGGGTGAATATTTTATCAACCATGCCAATCCTCGCAGCCCTGGCGGGCACAAAACAGCCGGTCTGAGCCATCAGCACAATGAGGGCTGTCTGCCTCAGCAGGGCTGATTTGCCTGACATGTTAGGACCGGTTAATATAATGATCTGCTGATCATCAGTATCAAGAATGAGATCATTCGGGACATAGGATTCACCCACAGGCAGTTGTTTTTCTATGACCGGATGACGTCCGTCGGAAATATCGATGGTTCTCGAATCGTCAAGCAAAGGTCTTACATACTTGTTTTCCATGGAAAGGAGAGCAAACGACTGCAGGCAATCAAGTCTTCCGATAAGCGCTGAATCAAGCTGAATGGCCGGAATGTATTCCAGGGCAGTCAAAACAATGTCGCTGAAAAGCCTGGTCTCAATGTTAATGATCTTTTCTTCAGCACCCAGGATCCTGGATTCATATTCCTTGAGCTCTTCGGTGATATAGCGTTCAGCACTGACCAGTGTCTGTTTTCTAATCCACTCGGGAGGAACTTTGTCCTTGTGGGTGTTTCTGACCTCTATATAATATCCGAATACATTGTTATAGCTGACTTTCAGCGATGAGATGCCGGTGCGTGCACTTTCCCTGTTCTGGAGGTCATTAAGATAATCTTTCCCGCTGTAAAGGATTGTTCTCAGCTCATCCAGCTCGGAGGAGACTCCTGACGCGATAATATTTCCCCTGTTGATCTGAGCCGGCGGATCATTGTTAAGGTCATGTTCAATCCTGTCAGACAGAAGCTTGCATGGATTCATCTGATCTCCTATCTGCACGAGCGGCACGCATCCGCTGTTAATGCATAACGCTTTCAAAGGATCGATTGCCTTCAGAGCCCTTTTCAGCTGAACGACCTCCCGGGGATTTATCCTGCTTACAGCAACTTTTGAGACGAGTCTTTCAAGATCACCGATTTGTCTCAGAAGCACTGATATCTCGTCCCTGAACGGGCTCTTCTCCAACAGATGCTGGACAATGTCGAGTCTTTCATTTACCGGCTGGATATCTTTCAGCGGTAATGAGATCCACCTCTTGAGGAGCCTTCCCCCCATCGGAGAAATTGTCCGGTCCATTACATCTATTAATGTTTTAGCGCCTTCATAGGGTGAATGAAAAATCTCCAGGTTTTTAATTGTGAACTTGTCGAGCCAGACATAGCGGTCTTCTTCGATCCTTGAAATATTGGTTATATGTCCCAGTTGTTCATGCTGGGTAATGTCGAGATAATAGAGTATTGCTCCGGCTGCTATGATAGCATACGAGAGATTCTGTATCCCGAAGCCTTTTAATGAGCTGGTCTCAAATTGTTTAAGAAGACGGTCGTTGGCAGCTTCAGGAGTAAATATCCAGTCATCCAGCTTGAAGGTATAGAATTTTGTGCCGAAGCTTTCCATAAAAATCTCCTTCTTCTTTTTCTCGAATAGCACCTCTTTCGGCTGCAGATTATTGAGCATCTGATCTATGTACTCGATAGTACCTTCCGCAACAAGGAACTCGCCGGTGGATATATCCAGGAATGCCGCTCCGGCAATTTTCTTTTCAATATGTACTGCTGCCAGAAAATTGTTCTCCTTATGGTTCAGCACATTATCATTGAGGAGAACTCCCGGTGTTACCAGTTCTATTATGCCTCGCTTAACTATTTTCTTTGCTAGCTTTGGATCTTCAAGCTGTTCGCAGATAGCAACTCTTTGCCCTGCCCTGACGAGTTTGGGCAGATAAGTGTCGAGGGCATGATATGGGAATCCGGCAAGTTCAACAAATGATGCTGATCCGTTTGCCCTGCGGGTAAGAACTATCCCAAGTATTTCCGATGCTTTTATTGCATCCTCCCCGAAAGTCTCATAGAAATCGCCGACCCTGAAAAGCAAAATGGCATCAGGGTGCTTGGCCTTGACAGCATTATATTGCTTCATCAGCGGTGTTTCGACGTATTTGGGGTTATCGGACATTAGTTAAAGACGCAGGGACAATTAATAGTTTACCAATAATAACAAAGATATAATTTATAAAATAACTTAATCCCACTCTGGCCTCTTACCTTCCAGTATTAAAAATAACCCCACCCCTGCCCCTCCCCTTAAATTTAAGGGGAGGGGAACGGGGAAGGGTTAATAATATCTGGAGACAAATATCATGTTTTAAATGAAATCCTTTCTGTAACTTGTTCATTTAAATCTGATTTTTATGAAAAAAGTACTGATACTTGGTGCGGGTCTGGTTGTAAAACCAATGGTTGAATATCTGCTGGAAAAGAATTTCGGCGTAATGATAGCAACAACTACAAAAGAGAAAGCCGACAGAATGATAAAAGGCCATCCGAACGGATCATCCCTGAAATGGTCCACAGAAGACACAGAAACACTTGAAAAGCTTGTAAATGAAAGCGATATCGCAGTCTCCTTTCTGCCTTACAGGTATCATGTACTGGTCGCAAAAATATGTATTAAGAGCAAGAAACCTCTTGTTACCACATCTTATGTCCAGCCTGAAATGAAAGCCCTCGATGAGGAAGCAAAGAAAGCCGGGGTAATTATCCTGAATGAGATCGGACTTGATCCGGGAATTGATCACATGACTGCAATGAAGATCATAGATCATATTCACGAAAAAGGCGGAAAAGTAGAAGAGTTTTATTCTCTCTGCGGTGCTCTGCCTGCACCTGAAACAGCTGACAATCCCATGAAATACAAATTCTCCTGGAGCCCAAAAGGAGTTGTACTGGCCAGCAGGAATGGGGCACAATACCTCAAAAGAGGGAAACAGGTAACTATAGATCCGATAAATCTTTTCAGGGACAGCAGGGATTCGATAAGTTACATCGACATATATGGCATTCATGAGGCGCTGACGATGTACCGCGGGACATTCCGTTTCAGGGGCTGGTGCGAAACTCTCGACGCCCTGAAGCATCTGAACATGCTTGATGATACAATTATTGACTTTACAGGAATGGATTATGCCGGATTCCTTGCAGAAAGAAGCGGATTGGAAAAATCAGAACTGAGGAAGAATATTGCAGTCAGGCTTGGAATTCCGGAAAGCTCAACAGCAATTAAATCGCTTGATTGGCTGGGATTCTTCAGCGATGAGAAAATGGCATACGGCAAAACTTCTCCCTTTGAGATTACATCCGACAGGATGATCAGTAAAATGTCTCTTACCGGCAATGAACGCGATGTGGTAATGATGCAGCATGTATTCCTGGCATCATATCCCGGAGGAAAAAAGGAAGTGATAAAATCCTCCATGATCGATTTCGGATCACCGGCAACCAATACCGCTGTTGCAAGAACTGTGGCCCTGCCTGCCTCCATTGCCGTAAAGATGATCCTTGAAAATAAGATAAGACTTACAGGTGTTTACAGGCCGGTAGTGCCTGAGATTTACAATCCCATAATAGACGAACTCGGGAAGATGGGAATCCAGATGAAGGAGGAATACGGGTTGCCCGAGAGTGAGATGATTTAGATTACTTACCCCCCAAGCCCCCCTTCAGGGGGGTTAAAATCAACAAAAAAATATTATTTAGTAATGGGTTTACAGCCCCCCTTCTTCGCCTTCGCGTAGCCGCTTCGGCGGAGCAAGGCAGGGGGGTTGGGGGGTTTGTAGTTAGTTCAGAATTTCAGATAAAAATCTTTCGTAAGGTTTTTATACTCCTCCGTAAACTCATGCCTTCTGCCATGCTCTATAGTCAGGAATCTCTCTGTAGCTTTTTGTCTTTGCTTCGAGAATGTAAGTATCAATCTCCTGATTTCACTTGTAGGTAATGGCTTTATTTTTAACATGCTATTACAATATAACCCATATTCCTGGGCCTCTGCGATTAATATATTCCCTTCAACATAAGGCATAATTACCTGAAGCCTTCCGCCTTCAGCCATCAGCCTCGCCGCTCCTTCAAGAAGATCTTTATTTCTTAATGTATCGTTATGCCGGGCAGAAGCTTTTGCCATGTCCGGATTTCTCAGGGAATCACTGAAGAAAGGCGGATTTGAAACAATAAGATCGAACTTAATTTCGTGGGGATCAAACTCCTGCAATGATTCATTCACAACTCTTATCCTGGGTGCCCATTTGCTGTTATTCACATTACTACATGCCTGTATAAAGGAATCATGATCAGGTTCAATAGCAGTTATGCCGGCATTGCTTCTCTGTGCCATCATAAGCGCAATCAGTCCGGTTCCTGTTCCAATGTCAAGAATTTGCTTTGCTCCCGAAACGTCAGCTGCAGCTCCAAGCAGAACACCATCGGTGCCGACTTTGAACGCACACTGGTCCTGGTAAACCGTAAAATATTTGAAGCTGAAATAGTTGTTTGCCATATGTTTCAGAATTTTTCATTCACACCCAGTCCGAAGAGTGCAAAATCATATTTTACGGGATCATCCGGATCGAATTTCCTGAGGAGAGCCGTCAGTTCTTCAACAGCTTTCCAGTCGTTGACTTTCCTTTTTAATAATCCAAGTTTTCTTGCTGTGTTTCCTGAATGAAGATCAAGCGGGATAAAAAGTTCTGATGGTCTTATCTCTTTCCAGATGCCTAAATCCACACCCCGTTTGTCATTTCTGACCATCCATCTTAGGAACATATTTATCTTTTTTGCCGCCGATCCTTTGAAGGGATCAGAGAGGTGCCTTTCGGTGTTTTTATTATGCGGAAGCTCAAAGAAAATTTCATGCAGCTTATGTATTGCAGGCTGAAGTGAGTCTGCCGTTTTATGCTTATTGAAGACAGGTTCCAGCCCTCCCTTATTTCTGTAAATATGTTTCAGGGTGGTTACAAAATAGATCAGGTCATCTGAGTTGAAAGTTCTGTGTACAAAGCTTTCCATTCCGGCAAGATCTTTTCCCCTGTGATTTACAATGAAATCATAGGGCGAACCATCCAGAAGTTCCATAATCCGGTTTGCATTCCTGAGAATCATCTTTCTGTTTCCCCATGCTATAGTGGCTGTAAGAAACCCGGCTATTTCAATATCCTGTTTCTCCGTAAATTGATGTGGAATACTAATTGGATCAGATTCAATGAAAGAAGGTCTGTTGTAAAGCTCAACCTTTTCGTCAAGAAATTCTTTCAGATATTCTTTCGTCAATTTCACTTCCATTTATTTCAACTTCACAAAATTATGTAAAGTGAACTTAAAAAACCTGCCTCCATTTATCCGGCTGGTAGAAATATCCGATACATTTCTTTTTTAAAGTAATAAACTGTTATATTACCCTGCTATGAGATTATTTTATCTGATTTTATATCCCCTTATATGTATATTTTATCTATAAATGTATTATCTTTGCAGAAATCAGACACTGGCATGTATAAAAGAAAATTATTCAATGAATTGGTAGTTCATCTCTCAAAGAAGGAATTCAGCATCATCACAGGTGCCCGTCAGACTGGTAAATCAACCCTCTTGAAGCAGCTGGAGGATCATTGTAAACAAAACAATCTTCCGGTTGTGTTTCTGAATCTTGAAAACAGATCCACATTTTCAGACCTGAGCCAGAGTCCCGTGAATGTATTGAAATATCTGCCTGAGGCTGATAAACGGGTGATCATTCTGATTGATGAAGTACAATACCTTAAAGATGCTTCCAATTTTTTAAAATTTCTATATGATGAACATGCTGATCGGTTGAAGATAGTCGCCACAGGCAGCAGTGCATTTTATATTGACGATCATTTCAGGGATTCACTCGCTGGAAGGAAAAGACTATTCGTGCTTCTGACTTGCTCCTTTGATGAATATCTGGAAATTACGGAAAAGGCACACCTGAAAGATGAATTAAATGAAATAAATAAAAAAGAGGACTATAAGAGCGCCTATCTGGATTACTTGCGGATCGAATGGGAAAACTATATCCTGTTCGGCGGATATCCTGCGATAATTACCGAGCCTGACAAGGAGGAGAAAATTAATAAACTGAAGGAGATAAGGGACTCGTTCGTTAAAAGGGATATCCTTGAGTCCGGGGTCCAGAACGAAATTGCTTTCTATAACCTGTTCAGGATTCTGGCAGATCAGACTGGCAGTCTTGTGAATGTTAATGAATTAAGCTCTTTATTACGCATAAAGAATGAGACGGTTACAAGTTACCTGCATATAATGCAGAAGTGTTACCATATTGCACTGATCAAACCTTTCTTCAGAAATCTGAGAAAGGAATTGATCAGGATGCCAAAAGTTTTTCTGCTTGATACCGGGCTCAGGAATTGCCTCTTAAACAATTTTCAACCTTTTTCTTCCCGTATGGATATGGGTGAAGTTTATGAAAATGCAATATTTCGGATACTTGCTGAAAAATATGGATTGGATACTGTACAATTCTGGCGTACAAGTGCAGGAAATGAAGTCGATTTTGTTCTGGCAGATATCGCCAATCCCCATGCAATAGAGGTGAAATATGATTCGAATCAGGTAAAATCGGGTAAATACAAACGTTTTAATGAAGCTTATCCGGAAATTCCTTTGAATTTTTCCTGGATGAATCCATTTACCGAAGATTTTTTCAGAAGGATCGCTTCTCTTTAACTTAATCTGTTTCTAAAAACCCATTACACTAACTTATCCAATTGCTCCTCAATTTAGTAAACGAGAAAAGAGGCAGATCAAATAGAATTAATGTAATAAATTGGGGGTAATTTATTGGAAATGTTGTAATAGTTTGTGGGTAATTATATGAAAAAACTGTAACAGATTGGGGTGTTTTATTATTCTGCTACCTTAATTATCTGCCCATCCTTTATCTGCAGTATCCGGTCTGACATTTCTGCCAGCTGCCTGTCGTGAGTGACAATAATTATAGTCTGTCCGAAAGCGTCTCTGAGCTTAAAGAAAAGTTTGTGAAGTTCGTTTTTATTCTCTGAATCAAGATTGCCTGATGGTTCGTCAGCCAGGATCACAGATGGATTATTGACCAATGCCCGTGCAACTGCCACCCGTTGCTGTTCGCCGCCGCTGAGCTCTGACGGTTTATGATCAAGTCTGTCGGTAAGATTAAGGAACCCCAGCAGTTCCGCAGCTCTTGCCTCAGCTTCAGCTTTGGTCTTGCCCGCAATATATGCTGGAATGCAAACATTTTCCAGAGCTGTGAATTCAGGCAGAAGCTGATGGAATTGAAAAACAAAACCGATATTGCTATTACGGAAAGATGCAAGCAACTTCCCTTTCAGTTTGCTTATGTCGGACCCATTATAAAAGATTGTTCCGTTGTCGGGCTTGTCGAGTGTCCCTATGATCTGAAGAAGTGTCGTTTTCCCGGCCCCGCTTGCTCCGACAATTGATACCACTTCCTTGTCGCGCACTTCAATATCTATTCCTTTAAGGACCTTCAGGTCTCCGTATGATTTAGTTATTCCGGCAGTTTTGATCATAATAGTTTAGTCGGTGTAATCGTAACGATAGGGATCTGCCTCGTCGTTAACATCTTTTTTCACATTGTCGGTTGTTTCGTTTACATCCTTCTTAATATCACCGGCCACTTCATTTACATCCTTGGAAATATTGTCTGACATTTCATTCAGATCGCTGGTTACGCTATCTGAAATATCAGTTACATCTTTCGTTATGGTATCCTTCACATCGTTTATGTCATTCCTGATATCCCTGGTGCTGGTTTCCAGCTCGGTTCGTATTTCGTCTGTTGCTTTCCTGAAATCGCGCATGCCTTTTCCAAGGCTTTTTGCAATATCGGGAAGCTTATCTGCGCCAAACAGAAGCAGGGCAACAACTATTATAACTAATATCTCAGGGCCGCTCATATTATCCTACTGCTATGATATTATTACAGGATGTAAAGTTAAAAAAGTTTGAGAATATCTGTTCAAATATACTAATAACACAAAAAAGAAGGGACACTGCGTACAACGTCCCTTCCATTTTCAAAAATCTTAACGATTATTGCTAATATTTAAGCCCTTTCTTCTTCGATGCATCATAAACAACGGAAGTTGCAACGAAGATTGATGAATAAGTACCAACGACGATACCAACGATCAATGCGAAGAGGAATCCCCTGATTGTTGCACCGCCGAAGAAAAACATGGCAACCAGTACAAGGATAGACGTCATACCTGTGTTTAGCGTACGGCTCAGTGTATCGTTGAGCGCCATGTTTAGAACTTCCTTTGTAGGCCGTTTCCGATGCAGGGGTAAGAATTCCCTCACCCTGTCGAACACTACCACGGAGTCGTTTATAGAATAACCAATAACGGTAAGAATTGCGGCAATGAATGCCTGGTCTACCTCCATTGAGAACGGGAGTATTCCCCAGAATACTGAGAATATTCCAATAACGATCAATGTATCATGGCCTAGAGCTACAACGGCGCCAAGACCATACTGCCAGTTCCTGAACCTCATGAAGATATAAAGGAACATGAATACAAGTGAAATCCCCACCGCCCAGAATGCTCTGTTTTTTATGTTGCTTGCAATTACCGGACCGACAGTCTCGGAACTTTTTACATTGTTTGTAAGAAAATCTTCCTCTGAAACATTGCCTCCGACAATTCCTTTAAGTCCATTATAAAGCAATGTTTCAACTTCATCATCAACCCCTGTCTCATTAATTTTGTACTTGGTTGTGATCTTTACCTGGTTTTCGCTTCCAAAAGTCACGACCTGGGGTGCTTCCCTGAATTGAACCTGAAGAGCCTGAGCAACATCGGCTGTCCTTACCGGTTGTTCAAACCTTACCACGTAGGTACGGCCTCCTGTAAAATCGATACCCGGATTAAGGCCTTTTATAAAGAGTGATGCTATGCCAATAACTGAGATTGTAATCGATATGGCATAGAAGATCTTCCTTTTTCCCATGAAATCGACATTTGTATTCCTCAGAATATTAGCAGTGGCCTTTATTGAAAAGGTAAGATTGGCATTTCTCTTAAGCAGTGAGTCATAAATAAGCCTTGTAATGAATATTGCTGCGAAGAGAGAGGTAAAAATACCTATAACCAGTGTTGTTGCAAAACCTTTGATAGGGCCTGTTCCGACAACAACAAGAACGATACCTGTAAGAAGAGTGGTTATGTTTGAGTCGAGGATGGCAGACATGGCTCCCTTGTAACCATCAGCAACAGCGAGCTTGATGCCTTTCCCGCCGCGAAGCTCTTCCCGTATCCTTTCATATATGAGCACGTTTGCATCTACCGACATACCCATGGTAAGCACAATACCTGCAATACCGGGCAGTGTCAGGACTGCACCTATGGATGTTGTAACTCCCATAAGCAAAATGACGTTTGCTACAAGTGCAATGTCGGCAATTGAGCCAGCACTTTTGCTGTAGTAGAATATCATATAAAGGAGAACGATGAAGAAGGATATCAAGAATGATGTCATACCGGAATTGATAGCTTCTTTACCCAATGTAGGGCCAATAATAGTTTCCGATATGATCGTTGCGGGAGCAGGCAGCTGGCCTGACTTCAGGATATTGGCAAGATCGTCGGCCTCGTCTATTGTAAAGTCGCCTGTTATTTCAGTGTTCCCCCCGGCTATTTCGGTCTGAACCCTGGGGTATGAACGTACATAACCATCGAGTATGACTGCGATACATCTGTTTATGTTGTCGCCTGTCATTTTCTGCCATGTCTTTGCGCCCTGCGGGTTCATTGAAAAATCGACTTTTACTTCTCCGCCAATTGTTGTAGAAGGCCTTGCTCCGCTTATTACATCACCACTCAGCGGAGGCAGTCCGGTTGTTGTGGTAACTTTTATGGCATGAAGCTCATACAGGGTTTTGGTTTCATCATATTTATACGGATTCTGGCTCCAGTAAAACCTGAGGTTACGCGGGAAGAGTGCTTTTATCTGATTCATCTTCAGATATTTATTCACCCTTGCCGTATCTATGCCAAGGCTAAGGCCTATCATGCTTGAAGGCAGAGGCTGTCTGTTTTCATCAACACGCGGGCTGAGGATTCCGAAAAGAGGATTCTGGAGGTTGAATTCCTCACGGGTGGCTGCAGCTGCCTGTTTCGTTGTATCTTTTCCCAGAAGGTCGAGAAGAGCCTGATCTTCCTTTGCAGCAGTATCTGCAGTAACAGTTTCGCCAACTTGCTGTGGTTTCACAGCATTTGCCTGAACAACCTTCAGTATATCGTTTGCCTGAATCAGAAGACCTATTATTTCGCTGTTCTCATAGGTTTCCCAGAATTCGAGATTAGCAGTACCCTGCAGAAGCTCGCGAACTCGTTTCTGGTCTTTTTGTCCCGGTAGTTCGATCAATATCCTGCCTTTAGTGGCAAGCTGGGTAATATTGGGCTGTACAACACCGAAACGGTCGATCCTTGAACGTAGAATATTGAAAGCGTTTTCAATGGCTGATGAAACTTCATCATCAAGGATTTCAAGCATCTGCTCATTGGTGGTGTTGAAATTCACCTTATCCTTCATCTTATAAGCAAAAATTGCTGCCATATTCTGGTTAGGAGCAATCTCCTGGAAGGCTCTCCCGAAAAGCGTAAGAAAATCAGTCTGAGACTGTTGTATCTGGAGCTCTTTTGCGCGTTTAAGGGCTGCATTGAATGTTGCATCAGTGGAGTTGTTTGAGAGTGCCCTGAGAATGTCCTGCACGGAAACTTCAAGAATGACGTTCATACCGCCTTTAAGGTCGAGTCCAAGGTTTATCTCCTTTTTCTGTGCTTCTTTGAAAGTCTTTCCAAGATAGCTCCATTTTTCTTTCGGTAATGATGCAATTGAATCGAGGTATGTTGTTTCCTTGACAAGGTTTCCCTTTGCAAATTCTTTTGCATCCTTTTTGACAAGATATGTTGCTCCTGTAAAAGAAAGCTGATAAATTGTAACCAGGGCCAGTGCTATTGCCAGAATAATTATAGCCGCTTTGTTCTGCATTTGATTGTATTTTGAATTATTGTGTAATTAATTACTGTTCTTGTGAATCGAGGCGCAAATATATTAATTTTTTACAAAAAAATGTGACTTCAAATATAATAAACCACCCCGTCACAGCTAAGGCAGGTACACCCCTCCTTTAAAACTACTCATTTTACATAAAAATTGATATAGTGCTAATATTCAGGAGATTCCTCACTCTGCTGCGCTTCGTTCGGAATGACAGCCTGTAGAATGACTAATGGGGAAAGAAGCGGCGATTCGCATAAGAGTAATTCATTATCAGCAATCTAACCATAGCGAATCGCCGCTTCTTTCCCCTTATTAACTATAAAATAGTGTCATTCCGAATGAAGCCGACGAAGGAGGCGTAATGAGGAATCTCCCCCATGAGCCTGTCCTGTTCCAGCGGGAAGTACCCCGCTTCAGACGGTGTAAGGTGGTATTCTATTCTCTAAACCGTACCCGCTCAATCAAGCAGCATTTCGTAATCAGTTTCCAGTGGTTTCCTGTTCAGGAAGTCATAAAGAGACAGGGAGCGCAGGTTATAGAAATAGCTCCAGTAATTCTGCAATGCCTGAACATAGGCTCTCCGGTTCTGGTCTTTTTTGGTATCTGCGTTATTCAGCTCAAGAACTGCTATTTTACCGATAAGGAACCTTTGTTTTGTAACTTCATACATTTTCATGGCAACTGTGTCAGACTTGGCAGCAATGGCAACCTGTTCTGACTGCAGGTTAAATTGCTCGACATCGAGTGTAAGGTTCTGGTCAAAGTCAACCATAGCTTGTTTTTCCTGCACCTGTGTTAGTTCAAGGCTCGATCTTGCCATTTTATACTTTCCTCGTCCAAGACCCCAGTCAAGGATCGGCATTGTAAATCCAACCCTTACGCCCTGGCTTCTGCTCAATGCTGAATAGGCAGTATTGAAATCAGGATCCTTTCCCTGAAGGCCAAAACTCGCAGTAAGGTTTGCATTTAGTCCTTTTTCAGCTTTAGCCTGCGCAACACTGCTCTGTGCCTGTAGTATTGCCAGCTGAGAATCCATGATTTCCGGATTGTTTGCGTGTGCAAGTTCGAGCACCTCCTGCGGATCTACCTGCAATGATGGAATTTTGTTCGGAAGAACAAGCTCAAGCCTGACATTCTCGTTGAAACCCAAAAACATTCTTAAACGTATTTCCCGGTCTCTTAGATTCATCTCTGACTCTTTTCTGGCTGTTTCTGAGTTAAGCCATGAGAGTTGCATCTGAAGAAGCTCATCTTCTGCAATAGTACCTAGTTGATAACGACCCTGAGCCATTCTCCACAAAGTGTCAGCATTGAGGTAGTTCATATTTGCAATCTGAACGTTGATCTGTGCCAGGGCAAGAGAGAAAAAATACTGGATAGCCTGTGTATGAACAGCTTCAATATTGGAAAGAAATGTTTTTTTAGCTACCTGATATTTAAGCGGTTCTGTTTTCTTCTGCCACTTGAGCGAGTTATATCTTAAAATAGGCTGATTCAGCCTTATGCTGACTGGTGTGGTAATGTATTTATTTGTATTTGCCTCAAAATCATTTTGAAGTGTCAGGTCAGACTGTAGAGAGATTGAACCTCCGGTTAAACCTATATTCTGGGCCAGAGAAAGTGAACCAAGATTCTGGAGCATGTTTGTCGGGACATATTCCCACTGACCACCTGTGTAAACTCTTGTATAAGCGGTACTGTAATCCGGTGTTGTTCCGCTTAATGTGAGCGATGGCTTGTATTGAGCTACGAATGTCCTGTACTGCCAGTAGCTCGAACGGAATCTGTGTTTTGCCATTAAGGCTTGCGGGGATTGTTCTTCGGAAAGCCTGATGACTTCATCAAAGGTCAGCTTTTTTATTTCCTGAGCTGTTATCTTCTGCAATGAGAACAGAAGTACAGCTATGATTGAAAATGACAATAATCTCTTCATTGTTAATATTTTATTCATAACGTAATGATTCAATGGGATCTCTCTCCGATGCACGCTTGGCCGGTGAGTAGCCAAAAATTATACCAACTGCAGCTGAAACTCCAAAGGCAATAAAGACGGATAAAAATGATACTATCGTCATGATGCCCGCAATCTGCTCAATCAGCTTGGCCATTATAACGCCAAAGAAAATGCCGATGAATCCGCCGGAAACGCTTATCAGAACAGCTTCTGAAAGAAACTGTACGACAATGTCCATCTTCTTGGCTCCGATAGCCATCCTGGTTCCAATTTCCTTTATCCTTTCCATCACAGAGGCGAACATGATGTTCATGATCCCTATTCCCCCTACTATCAGAGAGATGCTGGCTATTGCTCCAAGCACAATATTGAAGATATCCTTTGTTCTCTGCTGCTGCTTAAGAAGAAGCTCCGGGACGGTTATCTCGAAATCTTTCACACCGGTATGACGGCGTGAAAGCATACGGCTCAAAACTTCAGTTGATGAATTAAGTTGTTCCGTTTCTTTTACCTGAACGACAATCCTGTCGAGCTGGTTATAATTAGTCTCTGCATTAGTGTTGGCATCTGAACTGCTCACGACTATTCTTGCCATGCCACCACCTCCCGGACCTCCCCCCATGATCATGACATTGCTTGATGCCTCAGAAACGAGTTTGGTATTCACAAGAGCCCTGTTCTGATATCTCAGCAGCATCGTCTGAATGGGAATATAAATATTGTCGTTGTAAACATTTACTCCCTTTTCCTCGAAACCGGTGAGACTTACGGTTGTTTTCTGAAGCACTCCGATCACTTTCAGCCAGATACCGTTGAATTTGATGTATTGTCCGATAGGATCTACCTTGCTGAAGAATTTTGATCTTATGTTAGCTCCAATGATGCATACCTGGATTCCGTTCTCTTCCTGGAATGCATTGAAGAATGAGCCTGAAACAAGCGGAAGGTTATACAGGTAGAAATAGTCGTTTGAGACACCAACAAGCTTTGCGGTATACTTAACACCGTTCATCATTGCAGTTGAGTTAAATGATATTTCGGGACTGATCCTTTTTACTGAAGGGAGGGTCTCTTTGATTGCCTCAACATCAAGCATGTTAAGGCCTCTTGAGAATTTTTTTGTCTGCTTTTCACCTTCATCTGAGGAAGATGATGCATCCTGTACGATAGGATTGATGAGGATGTTGTTGACTCCCACCATCTTCATCTGCTCCATGATCTCCTGTTTGGCTCCCTTGCCTATAGCCAGCATGGCTATAACTGCCGCCACTCCGAAAATGATCCCAAGAGCCGTAAGCATTGATTTCAACTTGTTTGAAACTATCGATTCAACAGCGATCTCAATATCGTGGAAATACCGGAAGATAAATTTGAACATACTTTCCCTGATTTATATTATCTGGTAACTACTGTCTGCCCGGTTTGCCGGGTGCCCTGCTGCCCGTTGAATTGTCTTCCCCCCTGCATTCCGCTTCTTTCACGAAGCTCCCTTAGCTTTCGTATAGCGGCAGTATCTCCTGCCTGAGCCTGATTCCTGAGTGTCATGAACTGTTCTCTCATTTCAGGTGTCATTTCACCGCCAAATCCTCCTCTGCTGCCAAAGCTTCCGGAGCGTGTTTGCTGATCATTTGCACGACGCTCAGCTTCCTTTTCGGCTTTTTCTTTTTCCCTGATAACAGCGATAAGATCTTCTCCGAGCAGTTTATTGAATTTCTCAGGTTCTTCGGGTGTGTTGAGGTAAATTAATGCGCCGGGCTCAATTCCCTGTTCTACAATTATATGGTTCTCGTTTGATTCGCCGGGAACAACAATCTGTCTTGCACCGTTTTTCATATATACGAACGGGATACTGTCAGCCCCGGCCTGCACACTCTCCAGAGGTATATATGTAACATCAGCAATGCTTTTGGTTATGATCTTGTTACCTGTAGTCATCGAAGGCCGCAGGATAAGGTCAGATCCATCAAGCTTGATCTGGACTTCAAAGACCTTTGCGTCGGCATTCGGAAGCTGTTCTCCTATATTGGCAACACTTGTTACGGAGCCTGTATATTTTTTATCCGGGAATGCATCTACCATAATTTCAACTCTTTGTCCGGTTTTGACCTTGCTTACATCTATCTCATTCACATAAGTCTTGGAGATCATTGACGACATGTCAGGAAGTGTCGCTACGACATTATCCCACGGACTGATAGACGAACCTACTTTTCTTTTGGCCCCGGTCCTGTCTCTTTTATAAATCACCATGCCATCTGAAGGCGCCTTGATAATAAATTTTGAAAGCACATTCTGCAGGTCGGCAACTCTCTGGCGCTGTTCGGAAAGGTTGGTTTTCATTGTTCTCATGTCGGAGCGTGCCTGTTCTACTCTTAAGGCATAGCTTCTTAAAGACTGTTCAAGCGATCTTTTTGCCTTGTCGAGCGATATCTCCGCCTGACGAATTGTTGTTGGCGGTTCGTATTTTGACTGCTGAAGAGTGATATCCGCTTCCTCAACACTGAACCTGAGGTTCTTGATCTGATCCCTGAGGTTACTCAAAGTCACTGCGGTGTCAAGTATCTTAACCTCCAGGTTGGTTTCATAAGTTGTAAGTCTTTCCAGTTCATCCTTCAGACTATTATCAAAAGATGTCCTGTCGAGAGTCGCAACATAATCTCCGGATTTAACTTCTGTTCCTTCAGGGACCAGGTCGGTGATTTTTATATCCATTGACCTTATATTGCGGCTTTGAGAAAATTCGGGCCCATAAATGTCGGTCGAATTTTCTGCCTGCAGTTCGCCTGTTGTTGTAACAATAATATCGAACTGGCCTCTCTGAGCTTCAACATAGAGGTTTGTAATGTCTTTCTTTGAAGATACCTTGCTGTAAACAATAAGGGCTATAATTGCTACTACTGCTACAGCCGAAACAATGATAATTGACTTCTTCATGAGATATTTTTACTTGATTATTTCTGGAAAATTGTCACAAAAGTATTTAAAAGGGAAGTTTTATTGATTTTCATTAACAATATTTAACAACACTATTCATTTGCCTTAACGCAATTAAGACATCCTTGCCTTCGGTTTTATTCCGAACTCCTCTGGCTTTTTAGTGTTTTTTAACAATACCGGAAACCTTATTTGCAAGATTTTCAGATTCCTGCAAGGTTCTCCCTTCAGAGTAAATTCTGATGATTGGTTCGGTATTTGATTTTCGTATCTGAACCCATCCTCCGGGAAGATCTACCTTCATTCCATCCCTTTCATCAATTTTATGATCCCTGAATTCTTTCCTGACTGATTTGAGGATTTTATCAAAATCGGCCCACGGCTTAAGGGTGATCTTTGTTTTGGTGATCACATATCCGGGATATTTTTTACGCAGCTTCGAACATTTCATTTTACTCTTTGCCAGATGTGAAAGGAAAAGGGCAATGCCGGCAAGCGCATCCCTTCCATAATGCAATTCGGGATAGATAATTCCGCCGTTGCCTTCACCTCCGATGACAGCCTTGCGTTTCTTCATTTCCTCAACCACATTCACCTCTCCCACTGCTGAGGAATAATACCTGCAATTGTGATTCCTGCTGATATCTTTTAATGCCATCGTTGATGACATGTTTGAAACCGTGTTTCCCGGTGTGTGTGCGAGAATATAGTCGGCGACAGCAACAAGGGTATATTCTTCACCGAACATTGAGCCATCCTCAGATATAATTGCCAGTCTGTCGACATCAGGATCGACAACAAAACCCACATCGGCTTTCTCATTGGGTACCAGACTGGCGATAGCTTTGAGGTTATCGGGAATGGGTTCGGGATTATGGGCGAAGTTCCCATCAGGAACCATATTAAGACCAACAATGCTTTTTACACCAAGAGCTTTCAGCAAATCGGGAAGAATAATGCTTCCTACTGAATTTATACAATCTATTGCAACTTTGAAACCCGCCTTTTTAATAGCTTTCAGATCCACGAGGTCAAGTGCCAGTATGCTTTTGACATGTTTTATATTCCAGGTTTTGTCGTGCTTAAGGCTGCCCTGTTTCCCGGATACTGAAAATTCAAATTTCTCCGATTCTGCCAGCAGAAGAACCATTTCCCCGTCTTTCGCAGAGAGGAACTCACCTTTTTCATTCAGAAGCTTAAGTGCATTCCATTCTGCAGGATTGTGGCTTGCTGTAATAATTATACCGCCGGAAGAACCAGTGCCGGTAACAGCCATTTCGACAGCAGGAGTTGTTGCCATGCCGAGATCAATGACATTAATCTCAAGGCTCCTTAGAGTCATAATAACCAGCTGGCTGACCATTGGTCCTGATTGTCTGGCATCGCGCCCGGTTACCACAGCAGAGATCTTTTTGTTTCTTTTTTTCAGCCATGTTCCATATGCAGCAGTAAACTTTACAATATCAACCGGATTAAGACTTTCGCCCGGTTTTCCACCTATTGTTCCCCTGATACCGGAAATGGATTTTATCAATGTCATAAGCCTGTTTTCTGAGACTCACAAAGTTGCAAAAAAATCTGCAAATCTTAAATTGTCAAATAATTGTACCTTTGCTGCCTGATAAAACCGGGAAATGGAAAAACGTAAATCTGCAAGCAGATCCGGCGGAGAACCTGAGAAAATAAGGCTTAACCGTTTCATTGCCAACAGTGGTGTCTGCTCAAGGCGCGAAGCTGATGAGATTATACGCAGCGGCCAAATCTCAGTAAATGGAAAGAAGGTTTCTGATCTGGGTACTAAAGTTACCTTAAGCGATGATGTGAGATACAGGGGAAAGAGGCTTGCCGCTGAGAAAAAAATATATATACTGCTCAATAAACCAAAGGGATATGTAACCACTGTCGAGGATCCTCATGCTGAACATACTGTCCTTGATCTGGTTGGAAATGCATGCAGAGAGAGAGTCTATCCTGTAGGAAGGCTTGATAAGGATACTACAGGTGTTCTGCTTCTGACAAACGATGGCGACCTGACAGGCAGGCTTACTCATCCGCGCTTCAACAGGAAAAAGATCTATCATGTTTCCCTTGACCGGATTTTAACCAGGGATGATTTGTTTCGAATCACGGAAGGAGTGAATCTTGAGGGTGAAATTGTTGCTGCCGATGCAGTAGCATATGCCGATCCTGAAGACAGGTCTCAGGTTGGAATAGAGATCCACTCAGGACAGAACAGAGTCGTCAGGAGGATCTTTGAAACACTGGGTTACAGGATTAAAAAACTCGACAGGGTATACTTTGCCGGACTTACAAAAAAGAATCTGCAGCGCGGGAAATGGCGGTTCCTGACAGAGAAAGAGATAAACATGCTTAAACGCGGAGCTTATTGATTATGAATCACAGGTCAGGTTTCGTCAATATTCTTGGCAATCCAAATGTAGGAAAGTCAACTATCATGAACTCGCTGGTTGGTGAAAAGCTTTCTATTATAACGTCGAAAGCTCAGACTACCAGGCATCGCATTATGGGGATCGTTAACGGAGAAGACTTTCAGATAGTTTATTCCGACACTCCCGGCATCCTGAGGCCAAAGTACAAGCTCCAGGAGGCAATGATGACTTATGTAAATACAGCATTGACAGATGCTGACGTCATACTTTATGTTACGGATGTGACCGAAAAGCCACTGTTTGAAAAAGAATATACAGAAAGGATAAAAGCATCGGGCATCCCGGTGATAATTGCAATAAATAAAATTGATCTTTCAAATCAGGCTGAGCTGGAGAAGATAGCAGATGCCTGGCACACTGCTTTTCCGGAATCACCTGTTATCCCGTTGTCAGCCCTGAAGAATTTCAACCTTTCATCCCTTCTTGATGCAATATTAAAAAGGCTTCCTGAAGGAGAACCATATTTTCCCAAAGATCAGCTTACCGACAAATATGAGAGGTTCTTTGCTTCAGAAATCCTGCGCGAAAAGGTCCTAAAAAACTATAAGGAAGAGATACCCTATTGTGTTGAGATTGAGATCGAAAGCTTCAGGGACGAAAAGAAAATCATAAAGATCGGAGCTGTGATACACGTAGCGCGCGACAGCCAGAAAGGAATTATTATCGGACATAAAGGAGCAATGCTGAAGAAAGTGGGTACAGAAGCCAGGCACGATATGGAGGATTTCTTCGGAAAGAAGGTTTTTCTTGAAATATTTGTAAAGGTCACCAAAGACTGGAGAGATAAACCTGCAATACTAAAAAGATTCGGATACCGTTAAGATAATATGGGAATTAAATGAGCAGGATAGTTGCAATAGTGGGAAGACCGAATGTCGGTAAATCAACTCTCTTCAACAGGTTGACCGATTCAAGGGACGCAATCGTTGATGAAGTGAGCGGGGTTACACGTGACCGCAACTATGGCACCTGCAACTGGAATGGAGTGGATTTCTCCGTTATCGACACCGGAGGATATGTGGAAAACTCCGATGACATTTTCGAGGGTGAGATCAACAAGCAGGTCCGCCTTGCCATTGACGAATCCGACCTGATAATTTTCATGGTTGATGTTACTGTAGGAATACATGAGCTTGATAAAGCTGTAGCATCGATGCTCAGAAGAACGAACAGGAAGATCTTCCTGGTAGTCAACAAAGTTGATAATAATCAGAGGCTCTTAGATGCAACTGAGTTTTACAGCCTGGGGCTTGGTGAGTATTATGCATTAAGCTCAATGAGTGGAAGCGGTACCGGAGAATTGCTGGATGCTGTAGTCTCAAACCTGCCTGACACAAAACCCGAAGATATCCCTGATTTGCCGCGCATCGCCATTGTGGGCAGACCAAATGTAGGGAAATCTTCACTCGTCAATTCGCTTCTGGGTGAAGAAAGAAACATTGTGACTCCGCTTGCAGGCACAACCCGCGATTCTATCTTCACCCGTTTCAATAAATTCAAGCACGATTTTCTTCTTGTTGATACGGCAGGGTTAAGAAAAAAAGGGAAGGTGAGCGAGGATGTGGAATTCTATTCAGTGATGAGAGCCGTAAGAACAATAGAAAATTCAGACATATGTCTTCTTCTCATCGATGGGACAAGAGGTTTTGAGTCTCAGGATCTTAATATTCTTTCTCTTATCCTCAAGAATAACAAAGGATTGATCCTCCTTGTAAATAAGTGGGATCTTGTTGAAAAAGAGAATAATACTATAAAGAACATTGAAAAGGAGATCAGAAACAGAACTGCTCCCTTTGTTGATTACCCGATCCTTTTCATTTCTGCCATAAACAAACAAAGGATTCACAGGATTCTCGACCTGGTTGAAACGGTGAATTCGAACCGTATCAGGAAGATTTCTACATCAGAGCTCAACGATGTGATGCTTGAAATTGTTAAACAGAATCCGCCACCTTCGTTAAAAGGCAAACATGTTAAGATCAAATATGTAACACAGCTTCCTACATATACGCCTTCATTTGCCTTTTTTTGCAATCTTCCGCAATATGTAAAAGAATCTTACAGACGGTATGTTGAGAACAGAATGAGGGAGAAGTTTGTATTTACCGGAGTGCCACTTAGGATATTTTTCAGAAAGAAATAGAATGATTTGGCTTATTTTTTGAGCGAAAAAAGTATATTACCCGGAAATTATGAGACTGATCAGATATATAACAGCGATTACTTTATCAGCAATTGCCGTTGTGTCGTGCAAGAAGATTGAATCACTTCCTGCAAGGCCTCATATTGAATTCAGAAGCTTTGCTGTTTTCGACACAACAGACATACTGGCCAACACTTGCAAAGGAGGAAGGCTGAACTTTTATTTTGAAGATGGTGATGGAGATCTTGGCCTTGATCCTCCTGTTTTTGAAAATGACGATACCGTCAATCTGTTTTTCACTCTTTACAGGAAAACAGGAAGTATCTTTACCGAAGTGCCAGAGAATGATCTGTTGAATCCGTCGGATTACAGGATACCATACATGGAACGTACCGGGCAGAACAAGATCTTAAAAGGCATAATTTCAGTCACTTTCCTATACCTCTTTTACGATCCCGATGATACCGATACCCTCAGGTATGAGTTTTACATCAAGGACAGGGGTCAGCATATAAGTGATACAGCTTCGACAAGCGAGATCCCGCTTTCTGACAACGGACTTTATTTATAGATTGTAATCTCAGAGCCTGACACCGATCAGGAGGATATCATCCACCTGTTCATAGTCTCCTTTCCATTCATCATAGAATTTTGAAATGACCTCTTTCTGACCTGAGAGAGGAAGGCTGGCAACGTCTTCAATGAGTTTTTTAAGCCTGGCTATTTTCAGCTTCTTTCCATCTGCACCGCCAAACTGGTCAGGAAGGCCATCGGAAAAAAGGTAGAGGGTGTCGCCTTCATTAAGGTAATACTCCTGGTCGTCGAAATACTTTTCAATGACTGATTCACCGCCGACGGAACACCTGTTCCCCTTTATATACAGAGGTTCTCCGTCAAGGACCAGTATCACGGGGCGCATTGCTGAAGCAAATCGTATATGGCGTTTCCTGGTATTGATCTCGCAGACCACCATGTCCATGCCGTCATTTGAAACGCCAAGCTCAACATTCTGGTTCAATGTTGAAAATATCTGCGTGTCAAGCAATTTCAGTATCTCCGATGGCTTGGTAACATGCTGGCGTATTACGATATCCTGAAGAAGCGTGGATCCTATCATCGACATGAAGGCGCCAGGAACTCCGTGGCCGGTGGAATCAGCACAGACAAGGATGAACTTGTCATCGCTGAGTTTGTCGAACCAGTAGAAATCGCCGCTTACTATGTCGCGAGGTCTGAACAACAGAAAGGCTTCGTTGAAAGACTCTTTCAGTTTACTGAAATCAGGGAGTATGCTGGTCTGTATTCTCTTGGCGTAGTTTATACTGTCGGTAATTTCGATATTCTGCAACTCGATCTTATCTTTCTGCCTGAGAACCACACTTGTCCTGGCTTCAAGTTCTCTCTCAAGATATACCTGTATTTTCTTCTGCGCTTTTTCCCTCTGTCTTACAATAAATCCTATTATCACGGCGGACAGAAGAATAAGTGAAAAGATGAACCACCAGGTACGCCAGACAGGTTTTTTAATTATAAGCTCGAATGAAACCGGGGCTTCACTTGCCAGACCATAATCATTCACAGATCTCATCATGAATCTGTAACGGCCGTCAGTTGGCGTAAATTTAGGATCTCGCTGTGTTGTATATGCCGACCAGTTGTCATTGTAATTTTCGAGAAAATACTGGTAATATACTTTCTCGGGATTTTTCAGATTTATTCCGATATAGTTTACTGTGATGTTATACATCTTTTTGTAAGGGAGTGTATAAGAGTTCCTCAGCGGATAAACAGAATCATTGATGGATACAAAATTGATATTATTCAGCGGCGCTGACTGTGGTTTGCGATCAAGATTCCTGTCATATATAGAAAATCCCTCAGTTGTTCCGATAAACATCTTGCCATCGTGTGATTCATACATTCCATCCGGAGTGCAAACGCCACCTTGTGTAAAATCGGTTCCATAAGTCCGGATCACATTAGTATTCCTGTTGAATACTGAAAATCCCCTGTCGTGACCTACCCATATATTGTTGACTGAATCTGCAAATATGCTGTAGCAATAATCAGACATCAGGTTATCTGCCCTGGTAAAAGAGCGGAGTGAATCTTCAAAAAATTCAAATATCCCATTCCCTTTTGTCGATGCCCAGAGATGTCCGTCGCGTGACTCATGGAACGAAATGATCTCATTCCTGGTAGTCCCATACATGACAGCTTTACCCTGGATAACTCCTGTTTCAGGATCAATCCTGTAAAGCCGGTCGGCTTCCATGGCAATGGCAGCTGTTCCGTCCGAAGTCAGACAAATCTGATTTATACTGTTGTGAGGCAATCCGTTATAATTATTATAACGGCCTTTGAGTTTTCCACCGGCTTCATTGTATAAGATGATAACACCATTCAGTGTTCCTAGCCATACATACTTTTTATCTGCCTCAATATCCTTGACATAATCTTCGCTGGAATCGCCGTTCCTATAAGATTGCCTTATGCGCCCTGAGGCATCTCTTACAAAAACTCCTCCTCCATTGGTCCCTATCCATACATTATTATTATGGTCAACACAATAAGAAATAATCTCATATTTTCCTGTAATTTGCTTCAGATCAGTATAAGATCTTGTTTTGCCTTCGTCGGCGTTAAAAAGCCAGAATCCTGCCGGGGTTCCGAGCATATAATCTTTTCCAATCCGATTAATATATATTATATCATTTGTCTCCGGAGTCACACCCGGTGAATAGAGAATAAAAGAAAGGGAATTCAGCATTGCAAGACCATCTCCGAATAATCCGATCCAATAGTTGTTCTCCATGTCCTGGTAAACAACTTTAGCATTGTTACCCGGCAAACCTGAGTCTTTGTTGAGATGTTTAACTGATCTTACCGATGCATCATTCTGTGAAAAACTTATTTCAAGGACTCCTGATTCATTTGTGGCGACCCAAAGATTCTTATCTGAATCTCCCGTAATGAATTGAACATCCAGCATTTCAAGTTCAGGTCTGTTTATAAACCTGTTGAGTATGGTTTTTCCCTGGGAAATAGAAAGTTTGAAAATCCCATTGCCGTTTGTCCCGGCAAGATATGTGTCGGCATCGTTTATCCTGTGAATTGCCGTGACATTTGAATAATCGAATCCTTCAATTGTACTCAGAATCGAAAATGAATCACCGCTAAGCCTGCAAATACTGATATTTCTCTGGGTTCCCAGAAGAAGATCGCCGGAGTTTGTGAAACAGGCTGAAAGGAGCATCAGGCCCGGATCGACATGGAAGTTTTTTACATCGCGGGTATCATCGGGATTGATTTTAATGACCGATCCCATCTGCGGAATGACATAGATAAATTTATCAGGCCCCTCCAGAAGTGCCGAAATATGTCTTGTATTATTTACATAAACTTTTTTGATCTCATTACCACTCGTATAAAATATTGATCCGGTGTTGCATCCAAACCAGAGATTTCCATTTTTATCTTTCAGACTGGCAGTCGGATAACTTTCGCCGGAAGAGTCGGGAAGAGAGATTTTATAGAAATCAAATCCGTCGAATTTCGACAGGCCGCTGCCTGTCCCGATCCAGAGATATCCATTGTTATCCTGGATAACTGAATAAACAAACTCATCGGGTATCCCGTTTTCGAGACCATAGTTCCTGAACCGGTAGGATTGTCCTTCAGCGATAAAGGAAAACGAAATCAGGCACGTGAGGGTGCAGAAACAGAACTTGATTTTTGATCTCAATAACATCCTCACAGGATTTATCATTTAGGTTTCGGAACCCTGGTTACGCTTATTTTTGCCTGGTATACGGGTACGCCGCCAATTGGGGAACTATAGAAAGGCAATGCTTCACCGTACTGGTTCTCTATTGTAATAACAACATTATTGTTCTTTACAAGTTCACCCTGCTTTTTATGGAACTGGAAGTCGAGTGAGCCCCCTATCTCTGCAGGTTCAATTCCCACCCTCGATTCTTTCCAGTCATTTTGGCCTGAATGAATCCCAACCAGTCCTTGCTTGTATCTTGATACAACAAGTATTGAACCGTCGTCGTCCCAGTCAAAGTTTCTCTGCTTGACAAAGACTACACCGGTATCAACATATGGATATATATGAGCTACACTTCTGAAGTCGTTCCACATTCTGAAGGTATATTCATAGGTAAAGGCATTCCCTCCTTCAACAGGTATGTTATTATTGGGATCACGGCTCATAAAGAACCTGTAGAGATTCCCGTCATCTCCGCTTATACCTTCAATAACTAACTTGAACATATAAACGTTCCATTTCTTGTTATAATCGCCAGCTGTCGGGTTGAAAGGACCAAAAGTAAAATACTTGTTGTCGTATCTGGCTTCTGTTCCGAAAACTCTGGACGCCAGCATTGTTCCTCCCTTATAGTTCAGGCCATTAAGCAATCCCTTGGACTCTTCATTCTGATCAGGATCGACTCCTTTTCCTCCGTAAACTGAAAAGAGCGTCCGTGTATTGAATTCTCCCTGAATCTCATCATGCTCTCCGCCGCAGTCAGGATCAAAAACTCTTATGTAAAACTGTTGTTTGAAATCCCTTGGAATACTGAAAAACCATACCTGGTAAAAATCATCATCACCCCATGAAGTTTCCCCCTGCTTCCCGAAAGTCACCAGGAATGGGATATTCTCATCTTTACTCGGAACAGCCTGTGAGAACAGGTTTACCGAAGCTGCTGAACAGAGAAGGACAAGAGTTAATAATATGTTTTTACCAAGTTTCATCAAACCTGCAAAGTTAGTCATTTTCAGTTTCAGGGCTGCCTTGATATTACTACATTTTTACAGATACAGGCTTCCCTGATAACTCCGCCCGGTTCCGGTTCAGCAGTAACTATCAGCTGTATATTGTAGGTTCCGGGCCTGGTATATGTCTTATCAACTTCCTTGCCAATCGCAATCGTACCGTCATCGAAATTCCAGTAATATTGAGTAATATTCCATCCTGGCAGATTTGTACTGTCCGCATTGAATGATATTCTCTGACCCTGGCTGCCTGCATCAGGACCTGAGATATACGGTTGCTCAACATCAAGTATTTCAAGATTATAAGTCTTTTCATTATACATCACTTCCTTGGTGATGAGATTCACCACATCAAGCTGGACAAGATATGATCCCGGACCGGGATAGCAATGTATAACCACCGGTCCTATACCCTTGGGACTGCCGTCTCCAAAGTTCCATTCATAGCGAAACGGGATTGTATCGAACTTGACCGCATTTTCCTCAACCAGCTGGTAACAATAATTGTTTTCCACCAGTGTATCACACGAAGCTTTCCTGATGATCAGCGATTTAAAACCATATATGTCATCGTCCCTGCGTCGGTTTGAGGCAAAATAACCGGTTTGCATTCCTGCATCTGCTACAAAAGCAAAATCATCAGCAGAGGAATTTATCGGATCGGGAAGGGCTATGGGGTCTTCCCAGGCACCATGGCTCAGCATAGTGAAATAGACATCGAGTCTTCCTTTCCCTCCCGGTTTGTTGGATGAAAAATAGAGCCTGCCCGACGGATGAAAAAAAGGAAAGCTTTCTGTGGAAGAGGAATTTACTTTTGGTCCGAGATTCACAGGAGTGCTCCACTTACCGCCGATCGATTCACAGTAATAAAGATCAGCGCCTCCCAGTCCACCCGGCATATTTGATGAAAAAACAAGTATTTTCCCATCGATGCTTATCGCAGGCTGACCAACATCATATTGCGGATTATTATACGGAAATGGAGTTAGCGCCGACAGATCCGATCCAGATAATTCTGCAATGAAGATGCCGTTATGATTTTTGAAATTCCGCTTTTTAGTGATCTTGCCGGTTTCCACATCACTCGTAAAATAGACTGTCTTCCTGTCGGGGGCTATGCACATGGGACCATTGTTGAAGAGCTTGCTCCTCTCGCTTGTTATCTCTTCCGGCCTTTTCCATTTGCTGCTGTCTATTCTTTCTGCATAGTAAATATTATACAGCCTTCTTCCCTCGAAAGTCTTCCGGTCCTTTATGGCGCTGAATCTCCGGTCGGAACAGAAGATAACTCCCTCTTTGTATATGACAGGTGATATTTCACTGAAAGCTCCTTCATTGAACGACATCCTGGAAACTTCGTACACGGAAGGTTCCTTATCCTGAGCCTTGCAGGTAATTATCAGGGATAACAGTATGACGGTATGTAGACTCTTCTTCAGCATAGCCTAAAAATACCTTGGATTTGAAGCGCTTACCCTGGATCCGAATTCATATCTGAACACAATCTCACCGGATCCTTTTGAATATGAATTCATTCTGCCAACAGGATAGTCATAGGAGAATCCGAGCATCATCTGCTGTCCTATATTCACCTGCAGATGTCCGACAGCCACCTGCTCTGTGGTTCTCCATGATCCTCCTATCCAGATGAGATCGGCTATGATGAAGTTGCCGTTCAGATCAAGCTGGTTTATTTTTCTGCTATCATGCAGGGAAACATCAAGGAGAGCTGATGGTTTGAACTTGAAGCCCGGGGTGAATGTTATAAGCCCTCCGGCATAAACGACAATGTCATATTCGCCGAATGAATGATATGCCTGTGTATTGCCGCTTCCGGTGCTTTTGTAAAAAAGGAAAGAGGGAACCGATACTCCTGCAAAAATACCCTTGCTGAAATAATATACCCCTGCTCCGACATTTGGAAATATATAAGAGAGCTTATTGCTGGCAGGTAAAACCGGATCAGGCAATGTGATTCCCTGCAATCCGTTATAGTCGGTGTTCGACATGTCGACACCTGCCTTAAGACCGAATGAGATCTTACCTTTTCCAAGCCTTATATGATAAGCATATATTGCATATACACTGGATGATTTTGTTATCCCGTATTGCATGAACCTGGCGTTGAGGCCAAGTGCAACCTTGTCATTTTTCATCGGGGTATGAAGAGAAACAGTCTGAAGCTGTGGGGCATCTTCAATGCCCATCCACTGCATCCTGTAAGAGATTACAGCTGAAAGCGCTTCACGCGATCCGGCGTATGCAGGATTGATCATCAGACCGTTATGCAGGTACTGACTGTAAACGGGATAACCCGGAACGATCCTGTTTGAATCACCGGACTGACCTGATAATCTGAACTGAGACAGTGCTAAGATCAATAGTAATATATGTCCCCTTCTCCTCACACTATTGGCGTTTAAGTATGATGAATCCGCTTTTCCTGGAAACATTTCCGGCGACTTTTCCGGAAGTGACCTTAAGGAGATAGTAATATGTTCCTTCCGGGAGCTCAACACCTTTTGAATTCTTTCCATCCCAGTTCACCCACTCAGAATTTCCCTCCTTATTTGAAGTTGAGAACACCAATGTTCCGGCTCCGTTAAGTATTGTAAGTTCAATGGTCTGTGTCACAAAATCAAGCCCGGTGATTATCAGCGTGTCGTTGATGGCATCGTTGTTCGGTGAGATAAGCTCCGGAATAACAGGTTTCGAGACCACAAAGGTTATCAGGTCGTTGAGTGTACATCTTCCGTTTGTGACAGTCCACTTAAATGTATTTGTTCCTATCGACAAGCCAGTTATATAGGTTGAATCCTTGTCAGGGAATTCAAAATCACCTGAACCGGTTTCGACACTCCATAAACCTGTTTCGAATGGCATCAGGTCAGTGGCATTCACCATTGTGGCATTGTCGAACGACATGATATCTTCACCAGTGCCTGCATCAACAGGATCGATCCTGTTGTCGAACGTTATTGTCACTGAATCTTTTGACGCACAGATCCCGTTAAGCTCTGCCCAGTAAAACTTATGTGAAACGCTGGCTGTTGTGAATGATGAATCAATGGCAACAGTGGCATTGTAAAGAGATGTATTTCCGCTGAGGAGAGCCGAGGGGAATGTCCAGGTTCCGGTTCCGTCGCTTGGCACTGCCCTGAGGGTATAAACCGGCCCGCATATCTCATCATCAGGACCGGCATTTGTGACAGGAACCCTGTAAACATTAGCTTTTCTTGTGCCGTTAAGTCCAGCCGGAACAGCAGAACATCCATTAGCATCAATAAGAGAAGAAAGGGAATAAATAAATGTCTGCATTGCACTGCCTGCTGAAGGAACACGGCTGATAGTGTATTTGCCTGAGGAAATATTATTTACAGTTACAGGTGTTGAGTTTTCATTATAGACAAGATTCCAGTTTTTAGCACCTGATAGGGTAACTTTTAGCTTCACTTCGGATCCATTGCAGATAGTAGTATCAGTAACAGAAGTTACCGTTGCTGCCGGAAGTTTAACAGTGTCAATTACAGCTACTGCAGATGTATCAATGCAGCAATCGAATGGACCCGATCTTATTATCCTCCTGTACCATTTCTGTTTTACCAGGCTTACAGTATGAGTATAATTCTGGGAGGCTGCTCCCGGGATAATTGCCCAGGGGCTGCCCGAGATGCTGTCCTGCCATATCCATGTAGGGCTGCCTCCCGCACCCCCTGTAAGAGGTGAACCGGTTATAGGATTCGGAAGTGTGTTAAAGCATACTTCAGGTTTATCCGGAGTGATTGTGTTTGCCGTTATCGAAGGAAGCACAGTTATTTTTGATGCATTGCTGAATGTCTTACACGCTCCTGAGATTACTTCCCTCCTGTATGAAGTTGTTGTGGAAAGCGCCGGGGGATCATAATTTTTTAAGGTCCCTGAAGCTGATATGGAAACATTGTTCGAACTGAAATTATCAGTCGAGGAGTACCATTGATATGCAAAGATGCCATTTCCGCCTACCGGGAGCTTCCCTCTCAGCTTTTTGGGATTAGCTCCGTTACATATTGTTGTATCAGCTTCGGTAATGTTATTGGTTATCGGATCGTGAACTTTGATAATTATCTTATTACTGGTATTCGTGCATTTTGATGAGGTTACAATCCTCCGGTACCATGTAGTGTCGGTGAGTGCAGGCGGAACATATGGTGAATTTGCAGTGACAGTTGAAAGTGTCGTCCAGGTTGCGGTTTTCGAGCTGTCCTGCCACTGGTACTGATAGTTTATATGATCTCCCTGTGTAGGCTGAGCGCCGGTCAGATTAGCAGGAGTATCGCCTGAACAAATAGTCTGGTCAGCTGAAATGGTATTGCTTTTAATTTTATGCCAGCGGGTGAGGAGAACAGGAGCTGTTTTGCTGACACAAACGCTGTCGGGTCCGGAATAGACAACCCTTCTGAAATAAATCTGTTCTTTTACCGCAAATTTCGAAGTGTCGGGAACATAGGTTGCAGCTATGTCTGCAACTGCAGTAGATTGGAATATTACCGAAGTAACGCTGTCCTGCCACTGATAATCATAATTTCCGGTCTGACCGTTCACCGGAGCAGATGCCCTGAGCTTGTTGAAAATTGTTCCTTCGCAGATCACAGTATCAGCGCTGAGCATAGTATTGCCTGTAATTGAAGGCAATACTGTTATTTTCACCGACGAGCTGTAATTGACGCACCGCCCTGATGTAATCTTTCGCTGGTAGTAAGTTGTAGAGGTAAGTGATGGCGGATCATACGATGCACTATTTGATGTTCCTGTGGCATTTGCAGAGGTTGGCCAGTTAAGATTATCAAGGTTCTGAAGCCACTGGTACTGATACCAGCCGTTGCCGTTTGACGGACCGGTGTTTAGCGGTCCTAAGATCAAAGGATTCTGTCCGTAGCAGATGGTGGTATCTTTCCCAACCAGGTTTCCGGTTATTGCCGGAGTTACATTTATCTGCACCCATTTGCTGGTATCGGTAAGTGATGTGCCTTCATCCTTTACTATTCTCCTTATCCAGAATGTATCTGCTTCCGCTGCAGCGGGAGTATAATCCTTTGATGTTGCTCCCCCAATAAGAGAGGGGGCTGCTGCCAGGTCATAACTTTTCTGCCATTTATATGAATATGTACCTGAGCCGCCAACAGGCAGAGTACCTGTAATCAGTTTGGGAATATCAGTTGAACAGATTGAGTCG
>JALONV010000157.1 GCA_025454755.1 Bacteroidales bacterium
GGCATTATCAGAAGAAGCCGGCAAGCCTGAAAACAGATGGTATGCCGATAATGGCATACCGGAATTCCAGGAGGCTGCATCAAAATACCTTGAGAGAGTATATGGTCTCAGTGGCATTAATCCTTCAGAAAACATTGTCCATGGCATTGGTTCAAAGCCTGTGCTGGCGATGCTTCCATTATGCTTTATCAATCCCGGAGATTATCTGCTCACCACAGTTCCCGGTTATCCGGTTGTTGCAACACATACAAAATACATTGGCGGAGAAGTATTTAACATGCCGCTGCTGGAGTCAAATTCATTTTTACCCGACTTCGGAAAGGTGCCAGGGGATATTCTGAAAAAGGCGAAGCTCATGTACCTAAATTATCCGAACAATCCGACAGGCGCTGCGGCTACACCCGAATTTTTCAGTCAGGTTGTTGCCTTCGCAAAGAAGAATAATATTGTAGTAATTCACGATGCGCCTTATGCAGCTTTGACATACGACGGATATAAACCTCTGAGTTTTCTTTCATCTGAGGGTGCAATGGAGGTTGGTATTGAGGTCCATTCATTGTCAAAAGCTTTTAATATGACAGGATGGAGGATTGGATTTGTCTGTGGCAACAGCAGGGCAGTAAATTACAGGCGTTGAGCCATACTGAGATCACCGACAGGACCGTTGAGAAATATTCGAGGAGATTCGATTTGCTTGTCAGAGCCCTTAATGAACTTGGATTTAACGCAAAAAAACCAAAGGGATCGTTCTTCTGTTATGTGAAAGCGCCTTCCGGCACTGAAAACGGAATAGTATTCAATTCTGCAACAGAATTTTCAGAGTTCCTGATAAAGGAATCATCAATATCTACAGTTCCATGGGATGATGCAGGAAAATTTATCAGATTTTCTGTTACCTTTGAGGCTGCTGATCAGTCTGAAGAGAAAAAGGTCATAAATGAAATGAAAGAGAGGATCCGCAAATTAAAACTAATATTCTGATCATAATATATTGTCTGACTAATAATAAACGATCCTGCTAATGCAATCTATTTCTGCAGTAATAATTACATTCAATGAGGAATTGTACATCGGAAAATGTCTCGAATCGCTAAAGGGGATCGCAGATGAAATTATAGTGGTAGATTCATTTTCCACCGATTCGACAGCCGACATTTGTAAAAAGCATGGAGTTAAGCTTGTTCAGCATGAATTTACTGGCTTTATGGACCAGAAAAACTATTCCCTGACGCTTGCTTCAAACAAATATATATTATCTCTTGATGCTGACGAAGCTTTGAGCGAAGAACTCAAAAAGTCGATTCTTGAAGTGAAGAAAAACATCAGCGCTGATGGATATTATTTCAGCAGGCTAAACAATTTTTGCGGTAAATGGATGAAGCATTCAGCGTGGTACCCTGACAAACAGCTTCGCCTTTTCAATAAGGAGATGGGTAAATGGGGTCCGATAAATGTACATGAAACCTTCCAGATGATACCGTGCAGCAGGATCTCCAGAATAAAAGGCGATCTGCTTCACTGGACATTTACATCAAAAGAAGAGTTTACTGAGAAGATTAAAAATTTCTCAAACATAGCTGCCAATGATTATTTTAAAGCCGGGAAAAAGGCATGGCCCCTGACTCCCTCTGTTCATATGTTATGGCGGTTTTTTCTTAACTATTTTCTGCATTTCGGATTTCTGGATGGCAGATATGGCTTCCTGGTATGCTGGCAGGGTGCCCGGTCGAGTTTTCTCAAATACTCAATTCTGAGGAAGCTGAACAGGGATGCGCGGAAGTAAAGAAACACAAATCATGGACTTTAAGGAGGATCTGAAGAATTCACTCGATGCTTTAAGGCGCGGAGGAGTAATTCTGTACCCTACGGATACGGTATGGGGTCTCGGATGTGATGCAACCAATCCCGCTTCAGTGGAAAAAATCTTCAGGATAAAGACAAGAGCCGGGAGCAAGAGTCTTATTATCCTTGTCAACAGCATTGATATGCTTGAAAGGTATGTCAGAGATATCCCGGAAGCAGCCCTTGAACTTGCAGGTGTTTCCGACTCTCCCCTGACGATCATCTATCCTCAGGGAAAAAATCTTGCAGCAGGTGTTTGCACCGAAGACGGGTCGGTGGCTGTCAGGATCTGCAACGAACCTTTCTGCAATGAGCTGATCACCAGATTCCGCAAACCTGTTGTATCAACATCAGCCAATGTAAGCGGCAAACCGTCACCGGCAAATTTCGGCGAAATAGATAAAGAAATAATCAGACAGGCTGACTATACGGTTAAATACAGACAGAATGACCGGCAAAAGCATTCACCTTCGCCGGTCATCAGTCTCGATAAAAATGGAGTATTAAAAATCCTCAGGAAGTAAGTTACTTAGCCGACCTTACATGTCCTGAGCCTGAAACCCGTGCATCTATTTTGGGTTCACCCTTGTAGGTTACACTTCCGCTTCCGGAGATGCCCGCCTCGAGTGAATCACCCGCCTTGCAAAAACAGCTGCCACTTCCGGAAACAGAGATCTCCAGATGGTCTATTTCAAAGTCCGGACCATTATAACTACCTGATCCACTGATTGATATATCGCCGTTGTCGGCGCTGCCATCTCCTGTGATTATTACATCGCCCGATCCGGAGATATTGCAGTTGAAGTCATCGACAACCAGCTCTTTTGTCATGAGTTTTCCGCTTCCGCTTACGGAAAGACTGAGGTCATCAGCATCTTTTATGGGATCAAGTATCTCTGCCTTTCCTGACCCGGAGACGCTCAGTCCGGTTAACTGAGGAAGTGAAACATACGCATTAACTTTGCTGTTAAAGTTGATACGCCAGTTATCCTGCCTTATCCTGAGCTTGCCATCGCTGACGTCGGTGATGACTTCTCTCAGATCACCCTTTTCGCCTTCCAGAACGACACTGAATTCAGAACCTATTTTTATGGTCAGGTTACCTGAAATGCCGTAACTGATCTTTGTAAAACCTT
>JALONV010000086.1 GCA_025454755.1 Bacteroidales bacterium
GATCCTTCAGGTGTAGCTCTTGTTGCAATAAAAGAGTTATCTAAGGAAAATAAGGCAATGAAGGAACAGATTGAATCCTACAAATCCCAACTTCAGATTCTTCAGGAAGAGGTTGCCCAGATAAAAGCCATGCTGGCAAAAGACGGGGAATAGATTTGCAGATTATTTCATGATCCGGTTCTGGGGGACCCATCAACAAAATCCCTGCTATGCAAAAGCGACGTGGGGGATTACCTTCGGTGATCCGATTCTGGGGGACCCATCAACAAAATCCCCGAGCCTTCGGCTCTTCCGGTCTTTTTGTTTTATCGCTTTCCTCCGGTAAACCGGAGTTAGCGCTAAAACAAAAATCCCGCCGCTTGCGCGGGGGGATTTTGTTGAGGTCGGTGGCGGATTCGAACCGCCGTAAACGGTTTTGCAGACCGCTACCTAGCCACTCGGTTAACCGACCGTGTACGCCGTAGCTTTAGCGAAGGAGTACCATGTGCTCCGTAGCTTTCTTTGACCTCCGAAGCATTTGAGAAGGAGGTAGCGAAGGAGCGCCGTGTGCTCCGTGCGTTTGGACTGCAAAAATAATAAAAAATGTGATATCAATATAAACAGAAGAAACAGCCATACCTTATTTTCTGTTACTAAATCACTTACAGATCCCGGCCTCCTGATAAATCCGCTTTGGATCCCATCCTCCCGGGAAATGACTAATTTTTTATCAATTATGCTTACCTTTAATGGATAAAAGAGGTTCTGGCACTAAATAAAATAGTAGAAAATGGAATTCTCAAATAAAATACTGAGTCTATTTATACTGTTTTTCCTGGTAACGTCATGCGAGAAAAAGCAGGATATACCGCCTGATACTATTCTGCCAAATATTCAATATCCGGCTCACACAAACTACATGGGCATCCATATTAAACCCAATGTTTACAGTCAATCTGAATTGGATGATCAGACAAGCACATTTTATTCAGAATGGAAAGATGAATATTTTAAAACTGATTGTAAAAAAGGTGAATTTTATATCTATAGCGGCAACGACGCAAATACCATTTCTGAAGCTCATGGCTATGGAATGATGATCATGTGTTTTATGGCCGGCTATGAGAATCGGGCTAAAGGATGCTTCGACGGGTTATTTAATTATTATAAATCACATCCCAGCAATATTAACAATCACCTGATGGACTGGCAGCAACTTTCCTGCGATGATTCTCCGGATTCAGATGATGATGCCGCCAGCGATGGCGATATAGACATTGCCTTTTCTCTGCTGTTGGCACATGAACAATGGGGAAGCGACGGCGAAATTAATTACCTGGCTGAAGCAATAACTATTATCAATGCAATAATGCAGGATGAAATCAATCCGCAAACATGGACGGTAAAGCTCGGAGACTGGTGCAGCTCCGATGATCCTGCTTGTTACTACGGAACAAGAAGTTCAGACTTTATAACCAGCCATTTCAGGGCTTTTCTGCTGGCTTCCGATAATTCAGATTGGAACCTGGTAATTGACAAATGTTATAATCTGATAAGTATTATACAGAGTGGACATAGTGTTTCATCAGGATTATTGCCTGACTTTATTATTAATACCAATGCAACTCCGATTCCCGCAGGTCAGAATTATCTTGAAGATATTTATGACGGGGATTATTATTATAATGCCTGTCGTTTTCCCTGGCGTATTGGAACAGATTATTTAATAAGCGGCGACAACAGGGCAAAAACGGCCCTCAACAAAATAAATTCCTGGTTGTTAAGCTCAACATCAGGGAATATAAACTCAATTTCAAACGGGTATCGGTTAAATGGAACTCCATTGTATAATTGGAATGATGCGACTTTTATCGGACCTTTTACTGTTGGAGCAATGGCTGACATTTCAAATCAAAGCTGGCTTAACAAGTTGTACGAAGAACTGATAACCAACAATGATTTGCAGGATGGAGACTATTATTCCAATACATTAAAATTACTGTCAATGATTGTAATCTCGGGTAATTATTGGAATCCTGATATATAATGAAGAGGCCTTTTATCGCAATTATTTTTACCTCCCTGATTATAATATCATCATGCAGCTCCGGCAACAGGAAAAACACCATAAGCATATCCGGAGCCTGGGCTCTATATCCGTTGGCAGTCAGATGGGCAGAGGAATATAAGAAAATCCACCCGGAAGTAAGGATCGACATCTCTGCCGGTGGAGCAGGAAAAGGTATGGCAGACGTTCTTGGAGGCCTGGTAGAGATTGGAATGGTATCCCGTGAAATCAATCCTGAAGAGTTTAAAAAGGGCGCAATCCCGTTTGCTGTTGCAAAAGATGCAGTGGTGGCAGTGGTTAATGAAAAGAATCCTGTACTTCATGAAATCCTGTTAAAGGGCCTGACTGTCGATGCGGGCACAAATATCTGGATAACTCAGGATTATAAAACATGGGGAGATGCTGCCGGAACAAATTCTGATTCTCCCATTCATGTTTATACCCGCTCCGATGCGTGCGGCGCGGCAGAAATATGGGCTCTGCTGTTCGGTAAAAAACAGGAAGATCTTATGGGTATTGGTGTTTATGGCGATCCCGGCCTGGCACAGGCTGTGAAACAGGATTCACTGGGGATCGGATTCAACAATATAGGCTATGTTTACGACAGCAAAACAAAACTTCAGGTTTCCGGAATAAAGATCGTGCCGCTCGACCTGGACAAAAATGGCAGTGTCGGCAATGAAGAAAATTTCTACTATTCCATTGACAGCATTACAGATGCCATTGCCTCAGCTAAATATCCTTCACCGCCTGCAAGAGAGCTCTATTTTGTATTGAACGCCAAACCTGTGGAAAATAAAGTACTTGAAGATTTCATAAAATGGGTGCTGACAGAAGGACAGGAATATGTAAGGGATGCAGGTTATGTACCTCTTCCGGCTGAGACCATTGCTGCAGGATTGAGTGCTATAGAATAACGTGAGCAGATGCACAGACTGAGATCTATAAAAGAGAGAAGCGCCAGGTGGTTTATGCGGATCATCGCGTATTGCAGCATTTTATTCCTCATAATAATAGGTATAGCATTATTCGTCAAGGCTTTTCCGGCAATAAAGAACAATGGCCTCTGGGAATTGCTCACATCTGCCAGATGGAGACCATCAGGAGGTAAATTCGGATTCCTGCCTTTCATTATCAGCACACTTTATGTTTCGGCAATCGCAATTGCAATTGCCCTTCCTCTTTCACTGCTGACAGCCATATACCTTAATTCATATGCATCAAAAGGAATAAGACGTTTTTTTGCCCCGGTCATTGACCTTCTTTCGGGAATCCCGCCGGTCATCTATGGCGTTTGGGGAACAATAACCATTGTGCCTTTCATAGCAAATTATATCGCCCCTCATTTTTCAGGACAATCTTCAGGTTATTCCGTGATGGCAGGGGGCATTGTTCTGGCTGTCATGATCATACCCCTTCTGGTTGGGTTGCTGGTGGAAATATTCAACTCCATTCCAAAAGAAATGACGGACGCTTCATTCTCCCTGGGCGCAACAAAACTGCAGACTGTAAAACGGGTGATCCTGCGCAGGTCATTGCCCGGAATAGTTGCCGTGACGGTACTGTCTGTTTCAAGGGCTTTCGGTGAGACGATGGCCGTTCTTATGGTGTGCGGGAACAGCACCCTGATGCCTCATTCATTGCTTGATGCCTGCTATCCGATCCCGGCACTTATTGCAAATAATTACGGCGAGATGCTCTCAATACCGGGTTATGAATCTGCTTTGATGCTCGCTGCATTTCTACTGTTTGTGATAGTATTCCTGTTCAACGGGATCTCAAGGTTGACATTGAATCATCTCGAAAAAAGATTTCATTTTTAATTGAATGAAAAAGGCGGAAGAAAATATTTTCAAGGTATTTATGATCATCGCAGCGCTGATAATCATAGGTCTGCTTCTTTTTATCCTGGGCACAATCATCTTGAAAGGAGTGCCTGCGCTATCCTGGAACATGATAACAAAGCTCCCCGGAGGAGGCTTTTACCTGGGCAGGGAAGGAGGAGTTCTGAATGCGATAGTTGGATCGCTGTATGTCATTGCTGGCGCAGTGGCGATAAGCATTGTCATCAGCCTGCCGCTTGTAATGTACATAAACTTCTACCTGCCACATAAATCACCTCTTGCCGGCATTGTGCGCTTCTCGTTTGACATTCTTCTGGGGGTGCCCTCAATAGTCTATGGCGCTTTTGGCTTTGCCCTGATGATCTTTCTGGGAATGAGAGCCTCTCTGGCCGGCGGAATAATTACAGTAGCCATGCTGATAACTCCGATTATGATGAGATCATTTGACGAGGCGACAAAACTTATGCCGCGCGACCTTCCAGATTCATTGCTCTCACTAGGATCTACAAAGTATGAAATGATAAAGGTGATAATGCGCCAGCTGATGCCGGGATTTGTCACGGCAGCGTTGCTTGCCACAGGCAGAGGTATCGGAGATGCAGCAACGGTTTTATTCACTGCCGGATATACCGACAACCTGCCGGGATCATTAAGCCAGCCGGCAGCAACGCTTCCCCTTTCAATATTCTTCCAGCTGGGAAGCCCCGTGGCAGAAGTACAGAACCGTGCTTACGCTTCCGCATTGATACTTACTTTTTTAATATTAATACTCAGCTTTGCAGCCAGGTACTTCAGCTCAAAGTTCTCAAGAAACAGATTATGACGGGAACAAATCATAAGATCAGGATCGAAAGCCTGAATGTAAATATTGATGGTCAGCATATATTAAAAAATATTGACCTGACTATTCCGGGAAGAGAAATAACCTGTGTGATCGGGCCTTCGGGTTGCGGCAAATCGACATTTCTCAAATCGCTGAACAGGATGCATGACGAAAATCCTGATGTAAATGTCAGCGGCAGTATTTTCGTAGATAACCAGGATATTTATGACAGAAATATAAATGTGATCGATATCCGCAAGAAGATGGGACTCCTGGCACAACATCCCTGTCCATTGCCAATGTCGGTTTTTGATAATGTTGCCTATGGTCCGCGAATACATAGTCTTGACAGTAAAAAAGAGATCAGTAAAACTGTTGAGCATTATCTCAGGCTCGCAGGTTTATGGGATGAAGTGAAGGATAAGCTTCATTCTTCTGCAGCACCCCTCTCTCTTGGCCAGCAACAGAGACTCTGTCTTGCCAGAGGACTCGCTACAGAACCTGAATATATACTTGGTGATGAAGCAACTTCCTCGCTGGATCCTATCTCGACAAAAAAAATTGAACAATTGTTTGTTACTCTTAAAGAAGAATACACAATAATCCTTGTCACTCATATTCTCCGCCAGGCGCGAAGACTCGCTGATTATATTGTCTTTATGTACCTGGGAGAGATCATTGAAGCCGGTCCTGCAGATGAATTTTTTAATAATCCGAAGCAGCAACTCACCAAAGATTATATAGCAGGAAGTTTCAGTTAACGATTTTTTTTCGTTTTTTGTATAAAAAAGCATTGAGCCGGTTTCAAAAAAGAATACTTTTTATGAACGGCAAGCTGTATTATGAGTAAACAATTGGATATCAGCGATGTACATCTAAGGGAGCTGGAAGATGAAGCAATCTATGTGCTCAGGGAAGTAGCAGCCCAGTTCGACAAAAAAGTAATCCTGTTTTCAGGAGGTAAAGATTCCATAGTGATGGTTCATCTTGCACGGAAAGCCTTCTGGCCAGCAAGAATGCCTTTCAGCCTTATGCATATCGATACCGGGCACAACTTTGAGGAAACACTTATCTTCCGCGATAACCTGGTCAGGGAACTTGGCGTTGAACTGATAGTCAGATATGTTCAGGAAACGATTGACCAGGGAAAGGTGGTCGAAGAAACCGGGGTCAATGCAAGCAGAAATAAAGCCCAGTCTGTCACACTCCTGGATGCAATCGATGAGCTTAAGATAGATGTTGCGGTTGGAGGCGCCAGGCGTGATGAAGAAAAAGCACGTGCCAAGGAACGCTTCTTCTCTCACAGGAATGAATTCGGGCAATGGGATCCAAAGAATCAGAGACCTGAACTGTGGAATATCTTCAACGGGCATAAAAATTTCGGAGAACATTTCAGGGTCTTTCCCCTTAGCAACTGGACTGAACTCGATGTGTGGCAATATATCCTTTGTGAAAGCGTAAAGCTGCCATCTCTTTATTACACTCACCGCAGAAAAATATTTCAGCGCAATAACGTCTATCTGGCATGGGCTCCTTTCATGAAACTTAAATCTTCAGAAAATGTTTTTGAGGCAGATGTACGATGCCGCACCATTGGAGATATAACATGTACCGGAGTTACTATTTCCAAAGCCACATCTGCAGAAGAAGTGATAGCAGAGATAGCAGCCACCAGGATTACCGAGAGAGGTGGACGATACGACGATATGAGGTCGGATACATCGATGGAAGACAGGAAAAAGGAGGGATATTTTTAAAGGCAACAGGCTGCCGGCGACAGGCAACCGGCAAAAAAAATGACGAAAGAGCATAATAATAAAAGGTTATTGCGGTTTATGACGGCCGGAAGTGTGGATGACGGTAAGAGCACACTTATCGGCAGGCTGTTATATGACAGTAAATTCATCTTCGAAGACCAGATGGCACATCTTGTTGAATCAAGCAAAAGACTCGGGAAGGAGAGCATCGACCTCTCGCTTCTTACCGACGGGCTGAGGGCGGAAAGGGAACAGGGCATTACCATCGATGTGGCTTACAGGCACTTTTCAACACCTTCACGGAAATTCATTATTGCCGACACTCCCGGGCATGTGCAATACACAAGGAATATGGTCACCGGCGCAAGCACCGCCGATCTGGCCGTGATGCTCATAGATGCCCGCAACGGCATGCTGGAACAGACAATCCGCCATTCATTTATCGCTGCTCTGCTTGACATCAGGCATTTCATTTTCTGCATCAATAAGATGGACCTTGTTGATCATTCCGAAGAAGTCTTCATGAAGATCAGGAACGATCTGCTGAGCATGGCAGAAAAGCTGAAGATCAAAGATCTGCATTTCATCCCGATAAGCGCCAAGTTCGGAGACAATGTTGTAAAGGTTTCGGAAAACATGAAATGGCACAGGGGAAGGACATTTCTGGATCTTATTGAATCAATAGAGATCGACAGGGAGAATAAATTTCATCAGGCCCGCTTCCCCGTACAGACAGTAATAAGACCCTATTCATCAGATAATAAGGATTACAGGGGATATGCAGGCAGAGTTGCCGGAGGTTCGTTTCAGAAAGGTGATGAGATAATTGCCCTGCCGTCAATGCTCCGGTCAAGAATCAAGAACATAAATGATTCGGAAAAAAGTATTGAGAAAGCAGTAACCGGCGATTCAGTAAGCATTACGCTTGAGGATCCTGTTGATATCAGCAGGGGTGATATGATAGTAAAACCGGGTGAGGTTCCCCAATCAGGACAAAATATTTCACTGATGATCTGCTGGTTCAATGAACGTGCTTTGAAGCTTGGCGGGAGATACCTTATCAGGACCAATACCAATGAAACCTCATGTATTGTCAGGTCTGTCAACTACAGGATTAACATGCATACTCTGGAAAAGGACACAAAAAGCAAAAGCACTAAAATGAACGACATATCAAACATAACAATTCACACCGCAAAACCCATTTTTTATGATGCTTACATTTATAATAGCATTACGGGAAGCATGATCTTCATCGATGAAGGAACAAACGAAACAGTTGCAGCAGGCATGATAATGCCAGGATAGGATAACTTAATTGAACACCAGATGGATTCCACAGATAAGTACAAATCCAGGAGCAAAATATTGAAACAGGAAGGTGTTGTCGTTTGGCTGACCGGTCTGCCCGGATCAGGAAAGTCGACTCTGGCAGGCAGGCTTGAAGATAAACTGCTTGAAATGAATAAACTTGCCTATGTACTTGACGGAGATGCAGTAAGGAACGGGCTTAATTCCGACCTTGGCTTTTCCGATGCCGACCGGAATGAAAATATCAGGAGAATTGCAGAGGTTGCTGCTATACTTAAGGATGCTTCATTGATCACCATCGTAGCCTTCATCTCACCGTTCATAAAAATGCGCGAGTTTGCAAGAACACGCGCCGGCGACGGAAATTTCATAGAGGTTTATATAAAGGCTTCACTGGAAACCTGCATTAAACGTGATCCCAAGGGCTTATATAAAAAGGCCATCAGCAACCAGATACTCCAGTTTACCGGTATAACTTCTGCTTACGAGGAACCTGTTAATCCTGACCTGGTAATTGATACCGATAAGCTTTCTGTTGAAGATTCAGCAGAAATCCTTGAGAAATTCGTTCTTAAACACCTCGATAAATCAAAGAAATAAAATGCAATCTGTACCGGAACTTCCAAAATATCCTCCTGTTCTTTTTGTAAGGTTTGCCGACTCGGTCAGAAGGAGACTGGTTAAGATCAGCCGGAGATTTACGCATCCCAATGTGACAATGCTGGAGCATATGCAGAATTTATGGCTGCTGGGCGCCATAAGTGTGGCCAATGAACTTGGAATTGCAGATAAGCTTAAGGATGGTCCGATGTCCGTTAAAGAACT
>JALONV010000158.1 GCA_025454755.1 Bacteroidales bacterium
GAAGAAATAACCAAAATACCCTGTACTGGCTGAAGGTCAGTTCAATTGACATATACGCCCATAGATTACTGTAAGCAGGCACAAGGACTGATCCAAAAGCAATTCCGACAAACAGTGCCATCAGGCAGATAATAAGTGTTTCAAACATGAACTGAGAGACAAGCTGGCGTTTCTGTCCCCCGAAAGTCTTTCTTAATCCAATCTCCTTGAGTCTTTTGCTGAAAGCTGATATTGAAGTATTAGCAAAATTAAAGCAGGCTATCAGCAGGATAAAGATCGCCATCACCGGCGGTGCTATAAGGGCAGCCGGGTGTAATGATGGGAAAAGACCTGATGACCAGATATTCCTGGTATTTGATCCCACATCTTTTAACGGAATTAGTGAAAACCTGTTTATCCGGAAATCTTCCCTTGCCCTGTTCTGGACAGGAAGATAGTTTTTCAGTGAATTTGAGATTGAAGGCAAAAGAGACTTGTCCTTTACCTGGATAAAGAGCGCAGTGGTCCAGAGCCTCCAGTTTGCATCATCAACATTCCACATGCTCAGGAAATTTCTGTAATCTGATATGATATCAATCCTGAAGCTGGAATTGTCGGGAAAATCCCTGAACACGGCATTTATGGTATAGGTGAATTCCTTATTCTGATCATTGATAATTGAAACCGGCTTGCCGACAGGATACTCATCACCAAACAGTGTTTTGGCCATTGTTTCGCTTATTAAAACATTTCCTGTGCCGGATATCGTTTTTGTATCTCCGTGAATTGAAGGTAAAGTAAAAATTTCCAGGAACTCCGGATCGACAAATGAGACCTGAGCAGGGAAAATGTCATCACCTCGTTTAACCGGAGATCCTGTCCTTTGCAGTCTTGCCGCCCTCAGGACACCAGGTATATCTTTCTTTATCTGAAGACCCAGGGTTGAAGGTGCAAGACCATATTCCTGCTCCCTGCCCTGCATGTCCCTGAAGCAGGTGACCCTGTATATCTCATCGAAGTTTTTATGAGTCCTGTCAAATTCATAATTGAACATATGATTAAAAAAGGCAACTATGCAGACTGCCAGGGCAATACCCAGTCCAATTATATTGATCAGGGTAAAGATCTTGTTCTTCCATAAATTCCTGAAGGTTACAAGAAGATAGTTTCTGAACATAAGAGGTTGTTTATTACTGAAGCATTATTCAACTTTAAGAGCTTCGGCAATTAATGACGCTTTAACTGCCTGAAAAGTTACGGTTGCCAAAGCAATTATCAGAGACCCGGCTGCTATTCCAGCAAAGACCAGGATGTTCATATCGATCCTGCTGGCAAATTGTTTAAGCAGATTCTCAACAAATATCCAACCCGCAGGAATAGCAATAACCAGAGAAATCATTATCAGCAGCAGAAACTCTTTTACCATTTCATAGATAATCGTTCCGGTACCTGCTCCCATCACTTTTCTGATCCCTATCTCGTTTGTCTTTCTCTCAGCAGCATATGCTGAAAGACCATACAATCCAAGACAGGCAATTATTATTGCAAGAATTGTGAAATACTTCAGCAATTGAGTCAGACGGATCTGTGTATTGAAAAGGGTCCTGTAATCTTCATCAATGAAGAAGTAATCGAATGGATATTCGGGCAGCACATTATTCCAAACCTTTTCGGCGCTCTTAAGCGCTTCAGGAGTATTTCCCTGGTTTAGCCTGATCAGGATAAAATTCAATCGCCGCGGGCTGGTCAGTGCAAAAGCAATAGGCTCGATCGGCTGATCGGCTCCTTTAAAGTGGAAATTTTTCATTACCCCTACTATCCTGCCATTAATACCCATAAATCTGAAGGTTTTTCCCACTGCATCTCCTGTTCCCATTATCTTTTCTACCTCTTCATTGACAAGAAAATTACCGGTAGTGTCTCTTGCAAAATCTGAAGGGAAATCTCTTGAGAAACTCCTTCCCGATCTAACTTCCATCTTCATTGTTTCAATATAATCATAATCAACACCATTGGTCCCGATAAGCACCCGTTTCTCAGGATCCTTACCCTCCCATTCGGCACCGCCCGAATTGCTGCTAATCCTTACGGGATTCCTTGTTGAAGCTGTAACTCCCTCAATGAGAGTCTCCTTCAGTAGCTCATCCTTCAGCGAATAGTATTTAGGTATCATATCTCCCAGCATCGGGATACAGATAAGGTTCTCCTTATCAAATCCAAGATCCTTATTCTGTAGATGTTTCAGCTGCAGGTATATGAAAATAGCTGCAATGGCGATTAAAATTGAAAGGGTAAACTGAATGATAACAAGTACCTGCCGGAGTCTTCCGTTACCCTTGCCTGAAAGCATTTCGCCCTTTAAAACCGCTATCGGCTTAAATGATGACAGATATAAGGCCGGATATATACCTGAGATAAGCCCGGTAGCGATTCCGACAATAATGACACTGATAATGAACCTGAATTGTAAAAGATCAGCAATATGAAATCTTTTACCAGTGATATTATTAAATAAGGGTAATGCCAGACCCGCAATTAAAAGAGCGAAAAGCATAGACACTGTGACCAGAAAAAGTGATTCGACCATAAACTGGATTACCAGGGTTTTCTGGTCTGCCCCGGTTACTTTCTTAATTCCAATTTCCTTTGAGCGGCCTGAAGCTTTTGCTGTTGTCAGGTTTATGAAATTGAAACAGGCAATCAGAAGAACAAAAACGGCAATCAGAATGAAGATGTAAATGGCAATTACCGGTCCCTTGTTTATTTCATATCCAAACTGGGCGTGCAGATGAATGTCCAGCAGAGGAAATAAAAGATATTTCGTCTCAGTTTGCGGAAGATACTCCAGTACAACATCCGTCAGTTTCTTATTAACCGCATCTGTATCTGAATCTTTTTCGAGCAATAAAAAGGTAAGGATCGAATTATTGCCCCACCTGTCGTCTGCAGCTCCTATCTCATATAAAAAAGAATACGGGATCACACCTTCAAAAGTAAAAATCGAATTCCGGGGAAGATCCTGCATAACACCTGTTACCATGAACTGGAGCTTGTTTTCAATGGTAATTGTTTTCCCCATCGGATTGGTAGCGCCAAAATATTTTGATGCCAGCTTTTCTGTAAGCACTATTGAGTGAGGCGAATTGAGAGCCGTCTCAGGATCACCAAGCACCAGTGGCATTGTGAATATTTTAAAAAGACCCGAGTCTGCTGCAATTATTGCAGATTCAAAGAATACCTTTTCATCCTTGCGGAACAAAATCCGCGGAAGACGGTTAATACGAGTCTGCTCCCTTATTTCAGGTATCTTTTCTTTCCATACGGGCCCGCTTGGATGAGGCGTTACGGTTACATGATAACGCTCACCCGAATAGAACTGATCTTCCTCAACACGATAAATGTTCTCAGCATTAAGATTGTATTTTTCATAGCTCAACTCATCCAGTATCCATTGAAGTATTAAAAGCGAGGCCGTAAGTCCGATTGCAAGCCCGAAAATATTTATAAAGGCAAAACCCTTGTGTTTCAAAATATTACGGGACGCAAGGCGAAAAAATGTTTTCATCATGGCTCGGTGGTTAGGACTGTCTAAGGACGATTCTTTATCTCTTCTGTTG
>JALONV010000087.1 GCA_025454755.1 Bacteroidales bacterium
CTGCTTGAAGTGCTGGATCCGGAGCAGAACAGTACCTTTTTTGATAATTTCATTGAGCTGGAATACGATCTGTCGAAGGTGCTGTTCATTGCGACTGCCAATACACTTTCAACCATAAGTCCTGCCCTTCGCGACAGGATGGAGCTTATAGAATTAACAGGCTACCTGGTTGAGGAAAAGCTTGAAATAGCAAAAGAACATCTTCTTCCCAAACAGCTTGAAAATCACGGAGTCAAAGCCGACCAGCTGAAAATCAGGCCGGCAGTCATGGAAAAACTTATCGAGCAATATACCAGGGAATCTGGAGTAAGGGAACTTGACAAGCGCCTGGCCAAAATCGTGAGGATAACAGCCAAGAATATTGCTTCTGAAACAAAATATAATACTGAGCTTTTGGAAAAGAAACTTGGTGAGATCCTTGGGCCGCCAAAATTCAACCGCGATATATATTCAGGCAATGATCAGGCAGGAGTGGTTACCGGACTTGCATGGACTGCGGCAGGAGGTGAAATATTATTTGTGGAAACAGCACTCAGCAAGGGAACAGGCAAGCTGACCCTTACCGGAAACCTCGGTGAAGTAATGAAGGAATCTGCAGTAATTGCGCTCGAATACCTGAAATCTAATGCCGATCTTCTAAACCTTCCGTAATGCCGATCTTCTAAACCTTCCGGATAATTTTGCGGAGAAATGGAATATCCATATCCATGTTCCGGAAGGTGCAATACCAAAGGATGGCCCTTCAGCAGGAATAACCATGGCAACATCAATAGCCTCTGCCTTTACACAAAGGAAAGTGAGGAAATACATGGCTATGACCGGAGAGATTACACTAAGAGGAAAAGTCCTGCCCGTAGGAGGAATAAAGGAAAAGATACTTGCTGCAAAACGTGCAAATATAAAAGAGATAATACTTTCGGAAGAGAACCGTAAAGATGTTGAGGATATAAAAGAGATATATATAAAAGGTCTGAAGTTCCATTATGTGGAGACAATAATGGGCGCACTTGATCTGGCTCTGCTGAAACAAAAAGTAAGTAATCCCAAAAACATATCATTCGAATGAAAAAAACAGCCGTTTTCCCCGGGTCATTTGATCCTTTCACAATCGGGCACGAAGGGATAGTAAAGCGTGCACTGACTCTTTTTGACGAGATAATTATTGCCGTGGGGGCCAATGCCCTTAAAAAAAGCTACTACTCGCTGGAAACCAGAAAAATAATGATCTCAAAAGTATTTAAAGATGAACCCAGGATCAGGATTGATCATTATGAAGGGCTTACAGTTGATTATTGCAGGAAACATGGAGCTAATTATATTCTCAGGGGATTACGGACTGCTGCCGACTTTGAATTTGAGAGAGCTATTGCCCAGGTTAACAAGGCAATGGCCTACAAGATTGAATCAGTGTTCCTTCTGACAGTTCCTGAACATACTCCTATAAATTCAACTATTGTCCGCGACATAATACGAAGTGGCGGCGATGCCTCACCGTTTGTCCCGTCAGCAATAAATCTTAAAGATTATAAGGGAGAAGAAGACTAAGCCTTAAAGACCGACATGTTTATCAGGTCCATCAGCGAGAGCCATGCCGTGCTCTTGATCTTGCTGATCTCTTCCGGAAGAAGCCATTCAACCCTTGTTATTCCTTCCTTTATCTGTGGTTCAGTAACCATCCTTCCTGAATATTCCATCAGGAACCAGCTCGTCTTCTTAAGGTAAGAAATGTCTTCCCATGTATATGTATGATAGCTGGGCTGCAGAGCCTTGATGACCTTGTGACCTTGAATCCCGCACTCCTCGCTTACTTCTCTCAAAGCGCAGGTTTCGGGTTCTTCACCGGGCTCGATATGGCCTTTCGGCAGATCGAGCTTGCCTTTTTTCTCGATGAAAAGAAAACGTCCAGAGATGTGCTTCACCAATCCCCCTGCCGCACCTACTTCGGTGAAATAGATCCTGAAGATCTTCCATATATGCTTGATATCGGGGCCATAGATATTTATTGAAGCCATCTTGGTATCTGCCTGAAAATCAGCTATTATTTTATAAAGTTCCCTGGTATCGTAAAATTTATGGAATAAGCCGTATTTTTGTAGCCGGTCAGGTTCAGAGCTAATCAGAATGAATCTGTTTTCGAAATGAACTTTATACATTATCAATGGAAAATAGTGCAAAAAAAATAGCCGAATATCTGTTACAAATTAAAGCAATTAAATTGCAACCATCAAATCCTTTTACATGGGCATCGGGTTGGAAATCTCCAATTTACTGTGATAACCGCAAAACTCTCTCATTTCCGGAGGTCAGATCATATATCCGTGACTCTTTTGCGGCACTCATAACTGATCTTTACCCGGGGGCTGACATGATTGCCGGTGTCGCAACCGGCGCCATCGCACATGGTGCCCTGACAGCTGACAGGCTTGGAAAACCTTTCATCTATGTAAGATCGGAGGCAAAGGAGCATGGTCTTGGTAACCAGATAGAAGGTTACTATGAGGAAGGCTGGAAAGTTGTCGTGGTTGAAGATCTTATTTCAACGGGAGGAAGCAGCCTCAATGCGGTGAAAGCCCTTAGATCGGCAGGGTGCGAAGTGCTTGGTATGGTTGCAATTTTCACCTACGAATTTAAAAGAGCCTCCGATGGCTTTGCCGCTGAAAAATGCAACCTCAATACTCTGTGTAACTATACCACCCTTATTGACACCGCAGTTAAAGCCGGCTATGTGACGGAATCCGACGTGGAAGCGCTGAAGAAGTGGCGAGTCGATCCGGCATTTTGGGGAAAATAACCCTATCCCCGGCCCTTCCCCTTAAATGATAAGGGGAAGGGAGTAATTATCAGATAAACAAGAGCTTCACTCCTCCCCTTAACCTTAAGGGGAGGAGATGGAGGAGGGGTTAATAAGAAATAATGAAGGAAAATTTATATCATGAGCGACATCTCAGTCTTTGAAAGCCGAACGGCCAGGATCACATGCACTGCTGAAGAGTTTTACAATTTTACTACTGATATCCGGAATTTCAGAAGATTCATTCCTGAGGATAAGTTCAGCGAAATAAGAATTGAAAGGGATTCATGCTTTTTCAATGTGAGCATGATGGGGAAGGTGGATATACATATCCGTGACAAGAAAGAATTCAGCGAAGTGTCATTTGCCGGCAGCGCGATGCAGGTCAATGAATTTTCACTTGATCTGAAATTCCACGATATTGATTCCCGGAAGGCTGAAGTAAAAATAACCGCCCAGGCACACCTGAATCCTTTCCTGAAGATGCTAGCTGCGGAACCAATAAACAGGTTTCTTGAAACCCTTGTCTCGGAAATTGAGAAGTTTTACGGGTGGAAAGATATCAGGAGAGATAGCTGAACTCTTTGAAATAGAATTCCCTGGTCCCTCCTTCTTTTTGTTCTATTCTTATCTGACCTGAGATGAGCACATCAATGATACGGCCGGTAAATTGAGCGCCGGAACTCTTAAATGAATGCCATTCACCAATCCTGTAGAGTCTTGACAGATAATCACTTTTTATCAGGTCGCTGTCGCCATAAAGAAGCTGTTTATATCTTATGTCAAGATCATGGAGAAGCTCTTTCAGGCAGGCAAGCTTGTCAAATTCCTTTCCTGCTGCCATTTTAAGAGATATCGGCCGGGGAAATATTCCTTCGAAATTTTCCTGGTTAAGATTAAGACCTATTCCTGCGATAGTATATTCAATAATTGTTCCGATAATCGAGTTCTCAATAAGGACACCTGCAATTTTGTCATCCTTCAGGAAGATGTCGTTAGGCCATTTTATTTTTGCTCCCGCACAATGTCTGTCGAGAAAATCACAGATCCCAAGCGATATGCTCATCGAAATAAGGTACTGATCTATTGGGCTGATAGATTGCGGATATAGTATTACGCTGAATAGCAGATTTTTACCTTTCTCGCTCTCCCATTTGTTACCTGCCTGCCCTTTTCCGGCAGTTTGAAAATCAGTATAAATTGCTGTGCCTTCAGGCTGATCTCCGGATCTCAGAAGTACAGTTGCCTCCGTGTTTGTTGATGACAAAGTTGCATGGAAGAGCAGGTTTGATCCTATTATCATGACAGTAAGCTGATTATAAAGTTAAATTTTAAGGTTTTTCCCCTAGCTGTCAGGGTTTTCCGCGATTGGCACTGAAATTGCAAATATGGTCATCCATGACAAAAATACAGATAAAGTTTGTACTTTTGCGACTTGATATCTAATTGATAATTATTGATGAAGAAAAGATCTGACGAAGCTGAAGTTCTTGTAAAAAGTGTGGTTAAGGGAATATTTGAAAAGAAGGGGCATGATGTTATTAAAATAGATCTGCGCAAGCTCGAAAACAGAATAACCGATTATTTTGTTATATGTCATGGATCTTCAGTTACTCAGGTCGATTCAATATGCGATTCAGTTGAAGATACAGTCAGAAAAAAACCCGGCGAAAAGCCATTGCACCTGGAAGGTCGTGAAAACAGTTTCTGGGTTCTTATAGATTATGGGAATGTAGTTGTACATATTTTTCTTGAAGAATACAGGAATTTTTACAGCCTTGAATCTCTGTGGGCTGATGCAGATATTGAAAAGATGGAAGATAAAATTAAGTAAGGATCAGATATATGGCAGAAAACAAAAATATGCAACCCGGGAAAAAGCCGGACAAGAATCTAAAACCAGGCTTCAACACCAACTGGATATGGGCCATTCTCTTTGTATCCGTACTTCTTTTTGAGGTTCTTTATCCCAAATCCACTCCAAAGCCTACCAGCAAGAGTGCTCTCATCGGCATGATAGAAAACCGCGATATTAAAAGCATTGTAGTTATAAACTATAAAATCGCTGAGATCTATCTGACTGAAGATGCTGTGAAATCGGGCAGGTATGAAAACCTTCCGAAGCAGACAAAAGGATTTGGCCTTCAGGTCCCCAAGCCACAGTATACATACAGATTTGGAGACATGCAGAATTTCGAGGATTTTCTTTCTGAGACTCAGAAAGGAGCAGGTTATGACAAGAACAGCATAATATATCCGGAAAATGAAGAGAGAAGAAATCTGTTTGGGGAATTTATACTGCCATGGCTCATTCTCCCGGCGCTGTTAATAGTGGCATGGATAGTTATAATGCGCAGGATGTCGGGTGCAGGGGGTGCAGGAGGTGCAGGAGGTATATTCAGTGTTGGTAAATCAAGGGCACAGATATTCGACAAGGATACAAACGTAAAAATCAACTTCAGCGATGTTGCCGGACTTGAAGAGGCCAAGACTGAAGTAATGGAAATTGTTGATTTTCTCAAAAATCCCAAGAAATATACCCAGCTGGGAGGAAAAATACCAAAAGGTGCTCTTCTTATTGGTCCTCCCGGAACGGGCAAAACCCTTCTTGCTAAAGCAGTTGCAGGTGAAGCCAACGTACCCTTTTTCTCAATTTCAGGATCCGATTTTGTCGAGATGTTCGTTGGCGTCGGGGCTTCAAGGGTAAGAGATCTTTTCAAGCAGGCGAAGGAAAAAGCGCCATGTATTGTCTTTATCGACGAGATTGATGCAGTTGGTAGGGCTCGTGGCAGAAACGTCAACTTCGGTTCCAATGACGAGCGCGAAAATACTCTTAACCAGCTTCTTACAGAGATGGACGGCTTCGGCACAAATATGGGCGTGATAATTCTTGCGGCAACCAACAGGGCTGACATTCTCGACAGGGCACTTCTGAGGGCAGGCCGCTTTGACAGACAGATTCATGTGGAATTGCCTGATCTTACTGAACGTGAGGCTATTTTTAAAGTCCATCTGCGTCCTATTAAAATGGCAAAAGATCTTGATGTAAGCTTCCTTGCAAAACAGACACCCGGATTTTCCGGTGCAGATATCGCTAATGTTTGCAACGAATCAGCCTTGATAGCAGCAAGGAAGAACAAAACCTTTGTTGAAAAACAGGATTTCCTCGATGCCATTGACAGGATTGTCGGCGGGCTTGAAAGGAAAAACAAGATAATTTCATTTCAGGAGAAGAAGACTATTGCCTACCACGAGGCAGGTCATGCAACTGTCAGCTGGCTTCTTGAACATGCAAGCCCGCTTGTCAAAGTGACGATAATTCCCAGGGGTAGAGCTCTGGGAGCTGCATGGTATCTTCCGGAGGAGAGACAGATAACCACACGCGAACAGCTTCTTGACGAAATGGCCTATGCTCTTGGCGGTCGTGCTTCAGAAGAGCTTGTCTTTAAAAAGATCTCAACAGGTGCGTTAAGCGACCTTGAAAAGATCACAAAACAGGCTTATGCTATGGTTGCATTTTTCGGGATGAGCGATAAAGTGGGCAATGTAAGCTTTTATGATTCTACAGGACAGTCGGATTTCGGATTTACAAAACCTTACAGCGAAAAAACTGCAGAAGTAATCGACCATGAGGTGAAACAGATTATAGAAGAATCCTTTTTGCGCGCCAAAGATGTCCTCAAAAAGAACATGAAAGGACTTAAAGAGCTGGCCGAGTTACTGCTTGAGAAGGAGGTGATCTTCAGTGAAGATCTTGAAAGGATCTTTGGTAAAAGAAAGGCCGACCTGGTGAAAGAGCAACTTGAGAAAGAAGCGGAAGCTAAAAAAAACGGTGACACCAATTCTGCAGCAACAGAAGAGATTAAACCCGAGAAGAAGACGAGAAAGAAAAAGAACAAACCTGAGACAGATTCGCCGGCAGATCCGGCAGATCTGTTCACAACCACTTAGTTCATTTCACTGAAATAATTCAGGTATCTTGAATAATCTGGCAAGACGGACATTAACGGGGGCATATATTGTAATATTTACCCTTGGAGGCTTCTGGCTGCATCCAATATCATTTTCAATTACCGGCCTTGTAATAGTTGTAGGAACCATATATGAATATTACCTGATGATAAGGAATACCGGTATCAGACCTCAGATCATACCAGGCATCCTGACCGGTATTGCAACATATACGATTTCGGTGCTCATTTCTTCAGGTTCTCTGAAGCCTAAATTCTTCCTGATACTGGTTCCTGTAATGCTCGCAATAATGATTGCCGAACTTTACAGAAAACAGGAGAGACCATTTGATTCTCTTGCACACACTTTTTTTCCTGTTCTCTACTCGGCCGTACCGGTTTCTATGATACCTTTCTCGGCATTTTCACATACGGGTCTCTCTTCAATTCTTCCCCACGGTGAGATGATCTTCTCGCCGGGAATAATCATCGGATTTTTAATTCTTCTCTGGGTGAATGACTCCGGAGCTTATCTTGCAGGAACAGCTTTTGGCCGGCACAGGCTTATGGAAAGGATATCGCCCAGGAAATCATGGGAAGGATTTTTCGGAGGAATGATCGTTTCTGTTATTGCAGCATGGTTTCTTTCAGGATGGCTCGGTGTGGTGGACAGAAACAAATGGATTATCATTTCGCTTTTAATCTCCGTTGCAGGAACATACGGAGATCTTCTGGAATCAATGCTGAAGAGAAGCATGGGAGTAAAGGATTCAGGTACTGTTATGCCAGGCCATGGCGGATTTCTTGATCGCTTCGACAGTGCCCTTATCTCCTTTCCCCTCGTTTTTCTTTTTATTTCACTTTTTGGATGATTGATAGGACTTCATTAATTTTGTGCAAATTTTCTGAAAAATGAGCATCCACAAGGAAGGATATAAGATACTGATCTATGGATTCCTGATCCTGCTGCTGATCAATATCCTGGTGAGCATTCTTGTCAGAGATCTTGCACTGGCAAAATGGATCCTCGGTATAGGGTCGCTGATACTCTATGTTTTCCTTCTGTTTTTTTTCCGTCTGCCAGCCAGACAACTCGAACCTGATCCGGGACTTATCTTTGCACCGGCAGACGGCAAGGTAGTGGTTATTGAGGAAACAGAGGAACATGAGTATTTCAAGGACAAGAAACTACAGGTGTCGATCTTCATGTCGCCTTTCAATATGCACAGCAACAGATATCCTGTATCAGGTCATATAAAATATGTTGAGTATCACCCGGGACATAATATGGTAGCCTGGCACCCAAAATCGTCGGAGCTTAACGAACGAAGCACGATTGTAATTGAAACAGCAAATGGCACTGAAATTCTTATCAGGCAGATAGCAGGAGCAGTTGCCAGGAGAATAGTGACCTATGCCAGGCAAAACCAGGATGTGAAACAGGGCGATGAGCTGGGATTCATCAAATTCGGTTCAAGGGTCGACATATTTCTGCCTCTTGGCACCGAGATAGAGATACCTATTCTTCAGCAGGTTAAAGCCAATAAAAGTATTATCGCTAAAATCTGAAAACAATTCGGGATGATTAGAAAAGACGACAGAATAATCGATATTACAGAAAATGTAAAATGGATCGGGATACTTGATTATGATATCAAAACTTTCGATATCGTAATGACAACCGATTTCGGAACAACATACAATTCATATTTCATTAACGCTGAAAAAAAAGCACTCGTAGAAGTTGCAAAAGAAAAATTCTTTGATACTTATGTTGATAAGCTAAGGAAGGTGACCGATCCGTCGGAGATCAGCTATATAATCCTTGATCATACCGAACCGGATCATTCCGGAAGCCTCAGGCGTCTTCTTGAGCTGGCCCCCTCAGCGACTGTTGTTGGAAGCGGGAATGCTGTCAGATATCTTGAAGATATGCTGAACGCGCCATTCAAATCGATGATTGTCAAGGATGGAGACCATCTTGATCTTGGCAACAGGAAGCTCAGGTTTATCTCGGCTCCTAACCTTCACTGGCCGGATTCAATTTATACATGGCTTGAGGAAGAGAAGATCCTCTTCACATGCGACTCCTTCGGGGCTCATTATTGCAGCTATGAGATGAAGGATGATCTGAATGATGATTACCTGGCTGCATACAAATATTATTTCGATGTTATCCTGAAACCTTATAGCAGGTTTATGATAAAAGCCATTGAAAGGATCAGGCCGCTCGACATCAAATATATTTGTACGGGCCATGGCCCTATTCTGAGAGAAAACAGGAATATGCTGGTTGATCTCTCTCAGAAATATGCAAATGAATACCTTGAGCAGACCCAGGTAAAAGCCAG
>JALONV010000088.1 GCA_025454755.1 Bacteroidales bacterium
GTTGCTTCCTCATTCTGCCGGGCCGTGGCAGAGATGGAAAATGCATCATATTTCCTGGGATAATAACCGCCAAAATAGACAGAACCGGTTACGAAGGGAGGATTCCCCTTCTGAAGAAGCTCATTGATCCTGACGCTCATCATTGAATTCATAAGCGATATCAGGTTTGAGTTACGGAGATATTGCAAATCCCTCTTTTCAGGTGGTACATTTTCATATAGCCTGACAACGGAGACAGAGGTTGATGGCGCCTCCTTATCGGTGGCAAGAACAAAATAAGTCTCTTTATGATAGGGGACTTCTACCAGGTTGCGGGCAGGAGGATCTTTGACAGGCTCAATCTTTGAAAAGAGAGCTTTTATCTTTGCTTCAACCTCATCAACATTTATATCTCCCATAACTGCAATAGCCTGAAGATCGGTGCGGTACCATTTATAATAATAGTCGCGCAATGTATTATATGAGAATGATTTGATGATTTCCGGATCTCCGATAATATCCCTTACTGCATATTTTGAATCCTTCAGCACAACAGGCAGGACCTTCTTGAAGAACATCCTGGTGCTTGCATCTTCTCCTTGTCTCCATTCCTCAAGGATTACACCGCGTTCCTTATCGATTTCCTTCTCTTCGAGTGTGATGAAATCAGACCAGTCGTAAAGAATTAGCAGGCATGTATCTACAAGGTCGGGTCTTTTATCCACAGGCACATTTGAAAGATTATAAACTGTTTCATCGAATCCCGTGCCGGCATTGATGTTACTTCCGAATCCTACCCCATGCTTTTCAAGGCCGCTGATAATGCCTTTCCCGGGAAAGTGCTCAGTGCCGTTGAATGCCATGTGCTCCAGGAAATGAGCAAGGCCATTCTGATCATCATTTTCAAGTATGGCCCCAACGTTCTGAATTATATAGAAGCTGGCGCGTTTTTCGGGTTCCTTGTTATGCCTGATGAAATAGGTCAGTCCGTTAGGGAGCTTGCCAGTCCTGATTTCAGGATCCATTGGAGCGGGCTTGTTCAGATCAACCTGCGACCAGGAGAATGCAGGGATTAGTAATGCAATAAGAACAGCTGTTAAAAACCGTAGATTTTTCATATAGATGGAAATTTAGGGATAACAAAGATGGTAACTTTCATCGGTATTGCAGTCTGATGAAAAGTAAAGTTAATCAACTCTGAGGAAAGAGCAAAAAATTTTAGAACAGACCGTGAAGCTCAGCATTGATCTTGTCGATCACTTCACTCAGATGGTCGCTGTTGTTAGGGAAGTTATAATGATCGGCTTCGATTATAAGTATCTTTCCCAGGTTATAGGTCTCTATCCATGCTTCATATCTTTCATTAAGCCTTTTCAGGTAATCGATACGGATCGAACTTTCATATTCGCGTCCGCGTTTCTGGATCTGATTGACAAGCGTGGGAACAGAAGCTCTCAGGTAAAGCAGAAGATCGGGCGGTTTTACCAGGGAGCTCATCAGCTTGAAGAGCGTTGAATAATTGTCAAAGTCGCGGGTCGACATCAGTCCCATTGAATGAAGGTTGGGCGCGAAGATATATGCATCTTCATATATCGTCCTGTCCTGGATGATCGTCTTATCCGATTTTCTTATTTCGAGCACCTGGCTAAAGCGGGAATTGAGAAAATAGATCTGCAGGTTAAATGACCAGCGAAGCATATCTTCATAGAAGTCGTTCAGATATGGATTGTCGTCTACATCTTCATAATGAGGCGTCCATCCGTAATGTTTTCCGAGAAGTCCTGCCAGCGTAGTCTTCCCCGATCCGATGTTTCCCGCGATAGCTATGTGCATAAAATTATGGTGTAAATTAGATTATAAAAGTATAAAAAATGAATTGATTTCTTTCTGTATACCTGAAATTACTAAAAATCGGAGAATATATAATAGCCCCTAAATCCTAACGCTTCACTAAAACTTACCCTGTTATACATATTTTTTTTAAGACTAATCTAAAAAGAGGGAGATTCCTCATTACGCCTCCTTCGTCGGCTTCATTCGGAATGACAGATTTTTTGTTGTTAATAGAGGGGAAGAAGCGGCGATTCGCTCGGGTTAAATTGCCCAGTATGAATTCTTTTAATGCGAATCGCCGCTTCTTCCCCTAATAATCACTCCGTAGGTTGTCATTCCGAACGAAGTGAGGAATCTCCTGAATATCAGTACTATAAGAATGTTTGTATATAATGAGTAGTTTGCTGCCAACTACGCTTTCAGCTTCGTTGGTCAAAGAAAGCTTCGCGGGACAAGCCCCCTTCAGAGCCTGTCCCGCGCAGCTTCAGCGAAGCGGGAGGGTTGGGGGCAAAATCGATATTCCTGCCGCAACATACATCTCCTCAATATATTCCCTCGTATTTGAAAGCCTCGGCACCTTATTCTGTCCTCCCATCTTGTTCTTTGATCTGAGCCAGCTGGTAAAGCTTCCCTTTGGCAAAGATATCACCAGCGGCATAACAAGATTAATGTCCTTGAACCGTTTTGCTTCATAATCGGAGTTGACAGTTTTTAAAGCTTCATCCATAACCTCGGTGAAATGTCTGAGATCCGAAGGCTCTTTTTCAAATTCAATCAGCCATTCATGCGAGCCTTTTGATGAGGCGCCCATGAAAACCGGTCCAGCGGTATAATCGGAAATAATTGCACCTGTTGCCTTGCATGCAGCGTCGAGAGCCCTGTCGGCATTGTCAACGATCACTTCCTCACCGAAGGCATTTATAAAATGCCGGGTTCTCCCTGTAATCCTGATTTTATAAGGATCAAGGCTCGTGAATGTTATGGTATCGCCGATCATATATCTCCAGAGTCCCCCGTTTGTTGAGATGACAATAGCATAATTCACTCCTTTTTCAACTTCACCGATCGTGCAGGAAGGAGGAGATGTGCCAGCGGCCTTATCAGCCGGAACAAACTCATAGAATATCCCGTAATCGAGCATAAGCAGCATGTCGCCCGAAGAGAGATCATCCTGTATGCCGAAGAATCCCTCGGATGCATTGTAAGTTTCCATGTAATGCATGCGGTCGCTGCGGATAAAATCACGGTAAAGCTCACGGTAAGGATTAAAATTTATGCCTCCATGAAAAAAGACCTCAAGATTTGGCCATACGTCCATAAGGTTAGACTTTCCGGTATAGGAAAGGACATACTTGATAAATGTAAGAAACCATGAAGGCACACCTGACAAACTGGTTACATTTTCCCTGATCGTTGCTTTTGTAAGGAGTTCCAGTTTCTTCTCAAAATCCTCAAGGAGCACTACAGCTTTCTTTGGTGTCCTGACAAGATTGAACCAGGCGGGCGTGTTCTCTATAAGGATTGCCGAAAGATCTCCATACAGCGAGTGGTCGCCGGCCCTGTTTATCTTATGACTTCCGCCGAGTATGAGTGCTTTTCCCGGAAGAAGACGGGTTTCAGGATTGTTATTTATATAGATCGCCATTACGTCCTTTGAGGCCCTGTAGTGGCAGTTTTTAAGAGACTCCCCGGTTATCGGGATGAATTTGCTTTTAGCTGAAGTGGTGCCTGAGGATTTGGCAAACCACTTTATTTTTCCCGGCCACAAAACATCCGGCTCACCATTCCGGAGTCTTTCCACAAATGGTATCAGGTCGTCATAATCCTGTACCGGCAGCCCTGACTGAAATTGTTCAATTGAATCGATGGAGGAATATTCATACTTTCTGCCCCACTCTGTATCTGCGGCTTTTTTCAGAAGGGCAAAAAGAGTGATGGACTGGATTTCAGCGGGATATTTCCGGAAATATGCGATCTGGTTCAGACGCTCTCTGTTAAGAAGGTTTATTGTTTTAGGAATTATCCGCATAAAATCCCGATAAGGCTTTAAAGATAGAAAAAAACTGCAGGTGCAGATTTTTACATCAGCCAAAAACTTCTTTCAGCACTTCGAGCGACCTGATTTTTTTCTTATTTTGAGTGGTTTTTAGTCAAAAAAAACATAAGTGTTTGATAAGTAGCAAATAATGGATTTGTTTATTGTAAATATGTGTATCACTCTGGTATCTCAGACCTTTAATTACAATCCAGATCTTTCCACTGACTATTAAATATATTTATCAGAGCAATTTTTTTAGCCCGTGAATAACCTTTTATCTGTTTCTCCCTGGAAATAGGGAACTCAATGGAATCAAATTTCTCAAAATATACAAGCTTATCCACATTGTACTTTTGGGTAAATCCTTTAACCATTTTTTGTTTATGCTCGTAACACCTTCTCTTTAAATCATTTGTTACACCAGTATAAAGAACTTTATTGTATACATTGGTCAAAATATAGACATAATATAATGTTATTTTCATAGCTTATTATTTCCGATTTATCTATTTGCCAATCTAAATTAAATAATATCAAATATTTTTGCTGTAATGTGAAGGAGATCCCTCGCTAACGCTCGGGATGACAAGTTATGTTAGGGGCATAAGGGGGAAGAAGTGGCGATTCGAAGATAACTGCCGCTAAATTCTGACTTTTGTTTCGAATCGCCACTTCTTCCCCCTATTGACAAAATATTTGTTATGTCATCCCGAACGCTAGTGAGGGATCTCATACTCCGATACCAGGGTTATCTAAAACACATCTTTAATTTGGGTGTTTTTCGCGCAAAGCAGGTGCAGATTTTTACATCAGCCAAAAACTTCTTTCAGCACTTCGAGCGACCTGATTTTTTTTAACCCGGGAAGATGTAATGAATAATACTTCACAATCGTATCAAGTACTTCATTCCTCAGGGAACCTGTCAGAACAATCCTGCTTATGTTTTCGTAAGATGTGGAAAAGAAAGCTGCCAGGATCTCTGATATTTCTTCATTTGCGTAGTTGCCATGGTCGGGAGGAAGAGCAACAAATGATCCGTTCAGCATGTCGAAAAAACGGCCGACGCCGCTCGATCTTAATCCTGGTTCAAAGCCAAGATAACTGCTGAGTCCTGAAAGAAATGCAATATGAAAATTTGCATATCCCTCATTACAGCCGTCGAAATATATGATGGATCTTTCAATGAAATCGAAAAGTTCCTCATTTGGAGTCTCCTCCCTGAGCACTGATGCAAGAACTTCTCCAAGGAATATTGCCACACTGCTCTTCATGATATTGAAGTAGATATCAGAAGGAGTATATGCCACTGAAAATTCCTTCACAGTTTGCATCCCTCTGGATTCCTTATGATAGATAACCATATCGAGGATTGACATCGGCTGAAAAAAAACAGAGTGCCTGCCTGATTTTTTGTTCCGGACACCTTTTATCATGAACGACTGACGGCCGAATTTCCTGGTATAGAGCCATGCAACAATACCCGAATCGGTGTACTTGATCTGATGCAGGACTATCCCCTTTGTCTTTTCGATCATCGTTGAGGCGTTTGTTCAAAAGTACAACAATTTGGTAATTATGATTGTTGATATCTGTTAATGGATTTACTATATTTACTGCCCTACATATTTTCATAATGACCCTAGATAATAATGAAGAGCTTGTAAAGAGGATCGCAAAGCTTGCCAGGCAAAACCAGGAGCTTGAGGAACATATCAAGAAGCTGGAAAAGCAAAATGAAAAGCTTTCGAAAGACAATGAGAAGATCAAAGCTCTTTATGAAAAAGTATCTCCTGAAGCCCTGAAAGGAGCTGCCGAGGGAGAGAAGCAGGAGAAGTCGCTGAAATTCAATATGGCTACGGTCCTCTTTGCCGACATCCATGGTTTTTCAAAGCTCGTGGAAGGGATGGATTCATCGGCGATAATGGATGAGCTTGATGAGATACTTTTCGAATTTGATGCAATAGTTACAAAGTATAAGATCGAAAAAATCAAGACTATCGGCGATACTTTCATGTGTGCCGGAGGTATCCCCGACAAGAATATCACAAACCCGATCGATGTTGTTATGGCTGCGCTGGAAATGCGCAATTATCTCGACAATTATGAAACAAAAAAACGGGGCGCGGAAAATAAGATCTGGGACCTGAAAATCGGAATACACACCGGACCGGTTACTGCATCAGTGACAGGCAAGAAGAAAGTCAGCTATGACATAAAAGGAGATACTGTGAATACCGCAAGCAGGGTAGAGGCAGTATCCGAAAAAGGTTCAATCCTGATTTCAGTGATGTCTTATGAGCTTGTAAAGGAATTTTTCGATTGCGAATATTTCGGAAAGCTTCCTGTAAAGTATAAGGACGATCTTCAGATGTACAGGGTTACGGGTCTCAAACCGGAATTCTCTGTGGACGGTGCCGGAACACTCCCGAACGAAGCATTCAGAATTAAATTCGGACTTATCCAGTTCACGGATATCCAGGAAATTATTCTTGACAAACTGGAACGTGAGCTTCCTTCCTATCTGTTCTATCACAATGTAAAGCACACAGTTGACGTGGTAACGGAGGTAGAGCTTATCGGCTGGGCTGAAGGATGTTCGGATGAAGAGATACTGATCCTCAAAACGGCAGGATTATTTCATGATGTAGGACATACAGTTATTTACGACGGTCATGAGTTACAGGGAACACTTATTGCTCGCGAGATGCTTCCGGCATATAACTACTCTCCCAAACAGATCGAAAAGATATGTTCCATAATCATGTCGACAAAGCTGCCGCCACAGCCCACAACTCTCCTTGAAGAAATAATCTGCGATTCCGACCTCGATTACCTCGGGAGAAGTGATTTCATCCCGGTTTCGAACACTCTGTTTGAAGAGCTGAAAGCACAGAACAAAATGGGATCTCTCAACGACTGGAATAAAATACAGGTTAAATTCATTTCCGGTCACCAGTATTTTACAAAGACAGCACGAAGCCTGAGGGAAGTGAATAAGCAGCTGCAGATTGAGAGGATTCAGAGTCTGATTACGGAGTGACTCCCGGCCACGCTGACGCGTGTCCCACCCCCTAAAGGGCTGCCGATTCCCATCTCCCCAGTGGCGACTAACCCCCCAACCCCCCTAAAGGGGGGCGAAGAATCCACTAAGAGTCTAAATTAGTAATGGGTTTTAAACCCCCTTTAGGGGGTGCTGCGAAGCAGCGGGAGCTGGTAGCTCCAGGGGGGGCTGGGGGGTTTAATTTATCACCAGTATCTTCGTAACACACGATTGCCTCCCGTCAGGACTTGCACAGAAAACAAGATACACTCCTGTTGCAACACGACGCCCGTTATAAGTCGTCAGATCCCATGAAGCCTGCCCTCCATCCGACGCTGTTTTATACACCAGGTTGCCGCTTATGTCGGTGATCCTGATCTGTGTATCTCTTACAAGACCTGTGATTGTAACGTTGCCGGTATAATCTTCCCTTACCGGATTGGGAAAGGAATAGACATTTGTGAATGATGATTGTCCTGCAGTAGCATCTCCCCTGACGGACAAAACTCCTTTGGCCGTGGCGAACCAGACATTGCCATATTTATTATCGACTGCAATGCTGCTGACACTATTTGAGAACAAAGGAGAATTGACTTCATTATAGTTCAGGGCCTGGAGTGTTCCGTCAGGCGACAGAAGATATACGCCGGAGCTTGCTGTTCCCAGCCATTTTCTGTTTGCGCCGTCGATTGCAATGGAAGTGACTGTCTCTGTTCCAAGCATATAATCTGCAAGTCCTGTTCCATCGTTCCGTGGTATTTTGATGCGGAAAGCACGAAGGTCATCATCAAAGACCTTTTCAGGATTATAATAGACAACAGGCCCCTGGTCGGTACCCAGCCAGATGTTCTCTTCAAGATCTTCGGCAATGCAGTACACATTTGAGATCACCTTGTCTTCGGAATCAGTAACAAGCATTTCCTTCGACTGGTCGTCGTTGGTATAATCGGGAGTTCCGTTATCATCAAGTATGAAAAGTCCTCCGCCACGCTGTAATACCACCCATTTAAATCCTCCCCTGGTAATGATAACATCAGAGACAGCCAGGCTGCCTGTAGTGGCCGGGTTGAATATCCAGGTACCATCAGGTTTGAGTACTTTTATACTTCCGGGTACTCCGGTCTGGGTAACCCAGATGTTTCTGTTGTCGTCCAAAACAATGCCGCAAATCCTTACATAAGGCTTATTTGGAATAATTGTCTGCAATGGAGAATTGATTTCAGTATATTGATTGACAAGTTCATTATCCCTGTACTCCAGCAATCCGCTGCCCCAGGTTGTAACATAGAAGTGGCTGAGATCAAAAGGATCAATCAGTGCCCTCAGCGGGTCGAACAGAGTTTCCGAAGTGATATTTGTCCAGGTATTGTTTTCATTGACAGATACCTGCAGCGGTCGCCATATATTGTTCCATGAGACGTCGACCGATCCGCCGCATAAAATTGTTTTCCCGTTATATGAAATAATGCTGGCTGCATTTGAAGAGACCGGTCCCGACAGCGTCAGTTGAAGAAAATTTCCGGAGCTCTCCCTTTTTACTAATCCGTGTGTAAGATCGGCTATCCAGATTATTCCGTTTTCAGTGATCGCCTGGCT
>JALONV010000003.1 GCA_025454755.1 Bacteroidales bacterium
GGCAAGGTTTATTTCTGACAGAGTACCGCATCCCGGCGACCATAGTATCTTTCTTCGGTTGCATACTTTCGCCATATCCGGATTGAGAACCGGAGATACGATGAAATTTGCACCGGACTGAATGTATATCGATGCCGTTCCCGGATCGACCACTGATCCAGCACCCATGATCATAGTAGGGACCTCTTTCTCCGCCCATTTATTCAGTTCGCTGAACATTTCATGAGCATAATCTCCCCGGTTGGTGAATTCGAATACTCTTATTCCGCCTTCCGAACATGCTTTAATAACATTTTTGCAAACCATTATATCCTTGTGATAGAAAACGGGAACGATTCCTGTCTCCTTCATCTTAAGGACTACATCTATTCTTGTAAACCTCGCCATAACTTTAATTTAAATTACACAAATGTATCTAAAATTTGTATATGTTTTCAATCAACGTTTTATTATGTGTTGCAGGTTGCATGTTACAGGTTCCAGGTTAAATATTGCAGGTTATAAGTACAACTTGCAACTTGAAACTTGAAACTTGAAACTTGAAACATCATATACTGACTACTCATAATTTTATATCTTAGCAAACTAAAGATACTACATGGCCCTAAACTACATCTGGATCGCATTCTTCGTTATAGGTTTTCTTGTTGCACTCGGAAGATTGATATTTGCCGGGGATACTCAGATATTCAATGACCTGGTTGCTGCTGTTTTTGCAAATGCAAAGACCGGCTTTGAGATTTCACTGGGTCTCACCGGAGCGCTTACACTGTGGATGGGATTGCTCAGGGTTGGTGAGAAGGGCGGAGTTGTAGCTATACTCGGCAAGGCAATGGGACCGCTCTTTGAGAAACTTTTCCCGGGCCTGCCCAAAGGGCATCCTGCTTATGGTTCAATAATGCTGAACCTCTCTGCCAATATGCTTGGTCTCGACAATGCCGCCACTCCCATGGGACTTAAAGCAATGAAGGAGATGCAGGAGGTGAATCCGGACAAGAACACCGCATCCAATGCACAGATTATGTTCCTTGTTATGAATGCTGCAGGTCTCACAATTATCCCGGTGAGTGTAATTGTTTACAGAATTCAATTGGGAGCCGCCAATCCTGCCGATATTTTCATTCCCATTTTGATCTCGACATTTTGTGCTCTAATGGCCGGACTCATAAGTGTTGCCATAATTCAGAAAATCAATCTGTTCGATAAAGTTGTACTTGCCTATCTGCTTGGGATGACAGCATTGATTGCGGGGATAATACTTTTTTTCAGCTCTCTTCCAAAGGAGCAGATATCTACTGCATCTACATTTGCGGCCAACTTCATCCTTATGTCGATAATTCTCCTTTTTATTGTCCTTGCGCTTATCAAAAAGGTGAATGTTTATGATGCATTTGTCGAGGGTGCAAAAGAGGGATTTAACGTCGCGATTAGAATAATACCTTTTCTTGTTGCAATTCTTGTCGCAATCGGGATATTCAGGGCATCGGGAGCTATGGACTTCATCATTGCGGGAATAACAATGTTCTTTGACTGGATAGGAGTAGATACAAGGTTTACGGGAGCATTGCCGGTGGCATTTATGAAACCCCTCAGCGGCAGCGGTGCCCGCGGACTGATGATCGATGCGATGACAACCCATGGCGCTGATTCATTCATCGGCCGGCTTGCCTGCACAATGCAGGGAACAACTGATACTACCTTTTATATAGTAGCTGTATATTTTGGATCTGTAGGAATAAAGAACACGAGATATTCAATTGGCTGTGGACTGCTGGCCGATCTGGTCGGCTTTACTGCAGCGATATTTGTGGCGTACTTATTTTTTGGTTAAAGAAAAAAAGATTAACCACGGATTTCACGGAAAAACATGGAAAAATACACGGAAATCCAGAGGTTAAAATCAGTGAATCACTCCGTGTCAATCCGTGTTCCGTGGTAAAAAAAATATGAAAAGAACGATTCTTGTACCAATTATCTTATCAGGCTTAGTTTCATGTAATCAGGAACGGTCAGTTAATCAGTTTTTAACCCAATTCATCGATTCAACCGATATGACAAACAATTTCTATGATAATACGGAAACATACAATTTGCCCGTTATGGATTTGACAATTGAAGGAGAAATTGCCAATCCGGGGAAAGTCGATTTCTCATCACTTACTGTGCATTCGGTTATCGTAAAGGAGACTCTGCTTGACAGTGAGGGTAGTGACAGGTTCACGGGAGCGTTCAGGTATGATGGTTATTCTCTTTTCGACATCCTTGAAAAGAGAATCATCAAAAAAGTAAATGCTGAGGAGTTCAATTCAATAATTGACCTCTATATAGAAATAGAAAATGAAGCCGGAGAAAAGGTTGTCTTCAGCTGGGGTGAGATCTACTATCCGAACAACCTCCATAAGATCCTGATCGCCAGTAGTGTGTCGCGGATAGTACCTTCCAGGTCAAAGGAGCTGTGGACACTTCCGGAGAGATCCAGGATTGTTGCCGCAAGCGATCTGATAACCGAAAGGAACATATCAAATCCAACAAAAATTACTGTAAGGTCATTTCCAAGATCTTTTAAAACTGAAAAAGGAATGTCGCCGATGTACTGCGACAGGATACTTGTATATAAAGGTAAAGAGCAAATAGCTGAATTGAAATCAATCCCTGAATCAATACAGAATGAGACATTTAATACTATTTTCTATGGCAGGGGACGGGGAATACACAGTACAACGCCATTCACGGGGGTGATGCTCAAGGAAGCCATATGCAAATATTATCCGGTCAACAGCGAGAACCTGCAATCGGGCATCATGTGCATTACAGGACTGGATGGGTACAGGTGTGCGCTTTCGTTTTCCGAAATATTCAATCGCAACGATCAGCAGGAATTTCTTCTTATTAAAACCGCTCCCGGCGAAGATGGAGGATTATTCCGCATGTTCGCAGCCAGTGATTTCTTCTCCGACAGAGCGATAAAATCAGTTAGCGGTATTCATCTGGGTTATTAGCGATTTTTTACTAAACTTGTATTACAAATTCAAATTAATGAACTTTCGGGAGACAGCAGAACATATTTTTCTATCAGGGATAAGGGGAGTCCTTCCCGAAAAAATTATCAGTGACCTGATATCATTGAGGGGATCTGTCCTCAAAGTAGGTTATTTGAGTTACGACCTTGAGAAACATAGAGGTATTTATGTTCTGGGTGCAGGAAAAGCAAGTGCCGCACTCGGTCATTACCTCGAGAGTGTAATAGGCAATAGAATATCCGGAGGACATATAGTTACTAAATACGGATTCTACTGTAAGCTCAGAAAAATTAAAGTAACGGAGGCAGGGCATCCGGTACCCGATGAGAACAGTTTCAAGGCTACCTCAGAAATTGTGAGCATAGCAGACAATGCTTCCGAAAATGATCTTGTAATCTTTATCTGGTCAGGTGGAGGATCCTCATTGCTGGCAGACCATCCTGATGGTTCCTCTCCCAGTGAAATGATGTTCTTCAACGAAATGCTGGTAAGGTGCGGAGCTGATATTCATGAAATAAATATTGTAAGAAAGCATCTCTCAAAGGTCAAGGGTGGTCAGCTTATAAGGCATATCTGGCCTGCATCAAGTGTCACAATTTACCTGTCGGATGTTCTGGGCGATCCTCCTGATACTGTTGCTTCAGGGCCTACAGCTCCCGATAACACGACATTTGCTGATGCCCTGAATATAGTTGAAAAATATGATTTGATAAACGATATGCCTCCGTCATTGTACAGGTTCATAAGCGATGGAGTACAGGGGATCAATCCTGATTCGCCCAAGCCGGGTGATCCTCTTTTCAGCAGATCGGCGACATTGCTTGCCGGAAACAACAGGATGGCGCTTCAGGCTGCAGCCATAGAAGCTGAATCTATGGGACTCTCCACATTCATCGTTACAAGCGAACTTAATGGTGAAACACATCAGGCTTGCTCCTTCATCCTTGATACTATCCATGCTTATAGAAATAATTATTCAACAAAAAAGCCAGTCTGTCTTTTGTTCGGAGGCGAGACAACAGTCAGGGTTACTGGTGAGGGACTTGGCGGAAGGAATCAACACCTTGCCCTGGCGGCTGCAAATAAAATCCAGGATATTTCCGGAATAACATTCCTTTCTGCAGGTACGGATGGAAATGACGGCAATACTGAAATGGCAGGTGCCGTTGCAGACTCAGAAACAGTTCACGATGCCCTTTCCATGAATGTCGATCCGGGAAGATACCTTCAGGAATTTGATTCATATAATTTCTTCAAAACTGTAGGAGGGCACATTTTTACCGGCCCGACAATGACCAACGTTATGGACATGGCCGTGGTAATAATTGAATAATATGAAAGCACTTGTATTAGAATCATATAATAAACTGGTATACAAAGATGTAACTGATCCGGTTATTAATCCCGATGAGGATCTGGGTAAGGTGATACTTAAACCCTGAAAGAAAAATTATGACAAAAAAGATCTATAATATTTCAATAGCCGGATGCGGCAAAGTTGCTCACATCCATGCACGGGCTATTAAGAATATACCAAATGCCAGACTTGCAGGAGTATGGAGCAGAACACCTGAAACAGCCCGGAATTTTGCTTCGGTATGGAAGACAAAGCCTTATTCTGAGATTAAACAGATGGTTCTTGAAAATGAATCGGACCTCGTAATAGTATGCACACCGCATCCGTTTCATCGTCAGCCAGCCATTGAAGCTGCAGAAGCAGGCGCCAATGTGCTTGTTGAGAAACCCCTGGCCTCTGATCTTCAGGATTGTGATACAATTATCAATGCCTGCAAGATAAGGTACGTGAAACTCGGGGTTATTAGCCAGCGACGCTGGTATGAACCGGTCAGAAGAGTCAGGGAAGCCATCGATGCAGGCAAGATTGGGCATCCGGTTCTTGGCGCGGTAACTCTTCTCGGATGGCGCGATAAGGCATATTATGATGCTGATGCATGGAGAGGCACCTGGCAGCAGGAGGGAGGAGGCGTACTTGTGAACCAGTCACCACACCAACTCGACCTTCTTCTCTGGTTCATGGGAGAGGTTGACGAAGTCTATGGCATCTGGAAGAATCTGAACCACCCATATATCGAGGTTGATGATACTGCAGTTGCTGTCGTAAGGTTTAAAAGTGGTGCAATTGGTAATATTCTGGTAAGCAATTCTCAGAAACCTGGTATTTACGGTAAAGTACATGTGCATGGTGATAAAGGAGCCTCGGTGGGAGTTCAAACTGACGGTGGAGCAATGTTTATCGCCGGAATGACAGGTGTGGCTCAGCCCCCGGTAAATGATCTCTGGACAGTGCCGGGAGAGGAAAAACTCTTACAGAAATGGATTAAAGAGGATACAGGTTCTTTTAGCAAACACGACCCTGTCGATTACTATATGCAATGCCAGATAGAAGATTTCCTGAAGGCAATAGAGGAAGACAGGGAGCCGGCTGTCTCGGGAGACGATGGCCGGAGAGTAGTGGAACTCTTCAGTGCAATTTACAGATCGACACGCAATAATGCATCGGTGAAATTCCCGCTCAGGCATGAGCCCGGACTAGATGGAAGGCAACAATTAAATAACAGCCAGTAATTCCAACGGGCAACCAACAGCTTACAATAAGTTAAATAACAATAAAAATCTGGATAAATTATGCCTCTTATCATCGTAGTTCTGGGAATCTGCTTACTGCTCCTGTTAATCCTGGTATTTAAGTTTGATTCATTTTTATCTTTTGTCATTGTATCACTCCTGGTAGCAATAGCCGGAGGTATGTCAATCGGAGAAGCTGTTGTTTCAATTGAAAAAGGGATAGGCAGCACAATGGGGTTTATTATAATGATTCTGATTTTCGGAGCAATGCTTGGAAAACTGGTTTCTGAAAGCGGTGCTGCTCAAAGGATTACAGTAGGAGTTGTAAAAACATTTGGAAAGAAACATATACAATGGGCGCTTATGCTTACAGGATTTATTGTAGGGATCTCTCTGTTTTATGATGTTGGTTTTTTCGTGATGATTCCTCTGGTTTTTACAGTCGCTGCCACTACTCGTCTTCCCATTCTTTATGTAGGTCTTCCAATGCTTGCAGCTCTGTCAGTCACCCACGGGTATTTGCCACCTCATCCTGCTCCAACAGCAATCACTTCAATGTTCAATGCTGATATTGGAAAGACAATGATCTATGGGATTATAGTAGCAATACCTGCAATAATAATTTCGGGTCCAATTTTATCAAAGGCATTAAGCAGGATTGAAGCACATCCAATGAAGGAATTCATCAGCACTAAACCCCTGAATGATGACCAGCTTCCGGGTTTCTGGATTAGCTTCTTCACTGCTTTGTTGCCCGTAATTCTAATTGGTTTTTCAACAATTGCAGGATTCATCCTGAATGAAGGGAGTACCATTAGAATAGTTCTTGGATATTTCGGCAACCCGGTTATTGCGATGCTTATTTCGGTTCTATTTGCCGTATATACACTTGGTCTGGCTCGAGGAAGAAAAATACTTGAAATAATGAGTTCTTTAACACATTCTGTTGTCAGCATGACAGTAATCATGCTTCTTATCGCAGGCGCGGGAGCATTGAAACAGGTTATGGTTGACAGCGGGGTGAGTAAATATATTGGCGAATTGCTTAGTCATTCATCATTTTCTCCATTATTCCTGGCATGGCTTATTGCAACAGTTATGCGTTTCTGTGTCGGATCAGCCACAGTTGCAGGTTTGACAACTGCCGGAATTGTCCTTCCTCTGATCTCGGTTCCCGGAGTAAAACCTGAATTAATGGTGCTGGCTATAGGATCCGGCAGCCTGATGCTGGGGCATGTCAATGATGGAGGTTTCTGGCTTTTTAAAGAATACTTCAGCCTTAGCATTAAGGATACATTAAAGTCATGGACAATAATGGAGACATCAATAGGCATATCCGGACTGATAGGTGTTCTGGTACTGAACCTAATCCTTAAGTGATCATACCCTTTTCATCATTCTTCAATATTTTTCAACTCTCTACAGCTGAATTTTTATATTGATTTAAATTTTTTCTTGTAAATTTATCATTCCCGAAACCGGGGCATTCGAATGTTGATGAATATGAATAGAATTGTTTCACTCGTATTCCTGTCATTTTTAACGGCTGTTACAAGTGCACAGCGGGGATCACCTCTTTTAACTCATTTTATTGAAAGCAGGGAAACTGAGAACCAGAGCTGGGCAATATGCCAGGATGAAAACAAAGTCATGCTCTTTGCCAATCGCAAAGGCATTCTCGCATTCGACGGACAGGAATGGAAAACTATCAGGATAGCGACCATTCCCTATACGATGAAAAAGAATCCTGCAGATAAGAAGATCTATATAGGTGGCGACAACAATTACGGATTCCTCTATAAGGATGAGAATGAAAACTACAGATATTCTTCATTATCAGGGGATTCAGCTGGTACGGGTATTATTACAAGAATAATTTTTAAAGATTCCCTGGTCTGGTTCTGCAGTGATGAATCCCTGGTGCGTTTTAATCTCGAAACACAAAAACAGGAACTTCATATTTCCGCTAAACCCGGGTTCCCGTTTACAGGTATCTTCTTTGCATCAAACAATACCTTTATCAATGTTCTGGATAAGGGCCTTCACAGGCTGGAGAGCGATACTCTTTTCCCTATTGTGACCGGATATCTCACAGAAAATGTCGACATCCTCTTTTCACTTCCATATAATAACAGCCGTGTGCTGACCGGACGTAGTGATGGCACGCTCGCCCTCTTTGACGGCATCAAATATTATGATTACCCTATAAGGGATGACGGATATCTTGCCGAGAATATTTTATCGGAGGGTATCACACTTGGAGACACTGCCTATGCATTCTCAACTCTGGAAGGCGGTGCAATAGTTATCGAGAAAGTTTCAGGAAAGGTCCTCTATACAATCAATAATCAGAATGAACTGCCCGATGATGAGGTATTTGCGACCGGTTCCGATAACTCCGGAGGTTTATGGCTGTCGCATCAGTATGGACTGACCAGGGCAGACTTAAGCCTGCCACTGGAGAACTTTACGATTTTCCCTGGTCTGAAAGGCAACCTCTCCTCAGCAGTAAAATATAATAGTGAACTATATGTCGCAACAAGCGAGGGAGTATTTTATCTGACCGAGGTAAAAAACTATGCTGAAGTGGAAGTGCTGATTAAAGATACATCATCAGCAAAAGAGAAGAGAGGGTCTGCTGCCACAGAGACTCCCCAGGAGCAGCAGGCTGCACGAAAGAACATCTTCTCGAGGATTTTTGGCAAGAAAGCTGAACAGAAATCTGCACAGACAGCTCCGTCTTCAGAACAACCACAGGCAAAAACCGAAAAGAAACCTGTTGCCAGCTATACGAGGAGAACAGTCAGCAAGCTTAAATCCATCAACTACATTTATAAGAAAGTTGAAGGACTGAATGAAAAATGCCGGCAGCTTGTTGCAACACCCTATGGGATACTCTCAGCAACAAACAAAGGATTATACATAATAAAAGATCACAGGGCTACAACGATCGTTGCCGGGAAATATATCAATTTTATCTCCTGGCAACCGGTTAATCAAGCATATTGTGTTGCCGCAAGCGAAGGATGTTTGGCTGTTAAATACCTGAACGGTAAATGGGTTAACGAACAACTTGATCCGGAATATTATTATCCGGTCTATTCGGTTATTCATGAGAACGAAAATACGATCTGGCTGGGTGGTGACAACCTGGCCGCCAGGATTGAATTAAATAGCGATAACTCTGTAAAGAATTCTTCAGATTACAGCATAAAGAAAGATTACCCCGACCGGTATAATTTGAGGATTATTAATGATACCGTTTTTTTATTCACCGAGTCGGAGATACATTATTTCAACAAAGCGGCTGACAAGTTCAGTCCTTATTTGAATGTAAGGTCAAACCTTGATGCAGGAAAGAATTACCTGATGCCTCTTTCCAATTACACGCTAATAAGGCAGAATAATGACTGGACCTCATTTGACGCTACTGCAAAAGTGATAGATAGACAGGAATTATCGCTTTTAAAAATATTTGATGATATCGTTTTTGCAGGAATCGAAAAGAACGATCTCTGGGTGATAGACGGCAATAACAGGATATTCGGCATCAACCGTCTGAGTTCATCAAAAATTAATCCATCGACAGATATTCTGATTAAAAATATTACCAATAACAGGGGAACTAAGTTCAATCTCAGGGATGTAAAATTCGAAAGAGGCGATAATGTTATCAATTTTGAAATTGTTGCACCATCATATATTAAGCAGAATACTACTCAGTACCAGTACATTATCAGTAGAGTAATGACGGATTGGTCACAGTGGTCTGAGAATACCCATTACGATAAGGTCATAACCAGGCCGGGAGATTACACTCTCCGGGTGAGGGCGAAAGACCTGTGGGGAAACATCGGAGATCCGGTATCCCTGGAATTCACAATCAGGGCTCCTTTTACCAAGACACTGTTTTTTTATCTGCTTATCGGTATCGCAGCTCTTGCCCTGATGGTTCTGATAATCCGGTTCAGGGAAAAAGCCCTGCAGCAAACGAACAGGATCCTGGAGCAAAAAGTAAAAGAAAGAACGGCTGAAATTGAAGCACAAAAAGAAGAGATAACGGCAAGTATTGAATATGCAGGACGGATCCAGAGAGCAATGCTTCCGGTGGAGGATCACTTTAAAGAATCATTCTCCGATTATTTCATAATGTTCAAACCGAGGGATATCGTTAGCGGTGATTTTTACTGGATAGGCATGGATGATAAGGCGATTTTCTTTACTGTATCTGATTGCACCGGGCACGGAGTCCCTGGTGCCTTTATGAGCACAATGGGGATTTCAACATTAAATGAGATTATTGCAAATAACCGTGATCTTCAGGCAAATACTGTCCTTAATCTTCTGCGCGAGAAAACTATGCATGCTCTTCACCAGACCGGCAAGGAAGGCGAGGCCGCCGACGGAATGGATATAGCCTTCTGCATTCTTAATAAGAACAGACGAACACTTCAATTCTCCGGGGCATTTAATCCTCTGATCATTTTCCAGGGTGGAGAGTTCAAGGAGTATCGTGCCGACAGGATGCCGATAGGTATTCATTATGGCGATGAAAAATCCTTTACAAATTATGTCATTCCGGTAACAAGAGGTGATACCCTGTACATTTTCTCAGATGGCTTTACTGATCAGTTCGGAGGACCGGATGGTGTAAAGTACAAAATGGCAAACTTCAGGAACCTCCTTAAAGAGATTTATTATCGTCCGATGATAGAGCAGCGGAATATTCTCGAAAGCGAATTCCAGAAATGGAGAGGCAATATGGATCAGGTCGATGATATTACAATTATAGGAATAAGGATTTAGACACTAATCTAATGCCTTTATGAAGATAAAGTTCCTTGGCGCTGCCCGTGAAGTGACCGGCAGCAAGTATCTGATTACAACCGATCTGAACAAAAGAATTCTCCTCGACTGCGGCATGTTCCAGGGTAAAGGCCTCGAGACCGACGGCATGAACAGGGAGCTGGGGTTTGATCCTGATGCGATAGATCACGTTATCCTGACGCATGCTCACATTGATCATTCCGGACTGATACCATACATGTACAGACAGGGATTCAGGGGATCAGTGGTCTGCACCAACGCAACACGGGACCTGTGTGCTATAATGCTGGCCGATTCAGGATTCATACAGGAGCATGATACATACACTTTTAATAAAAGGAGAGAGAAAAAAGGTCTTCCGCTGTTAACACCTATCTATACGCAGAAAGATGCTGCAGCCTGCATGAACCAGTTCATAGGAGTGCCTTTTGATATGAATTTCAGGATCGATGATAATATAAAGGTGAGGTTTACCAGCACAGGGCACATGCTGGGAAGCGGAACAGCCAACATTCAGATCATTGAGAAAGGCCAGATAAAAAGGATAGCCTATACCGGGGATATCGGAAGGCCTGTCGACACTATACTGGCCTCACCGATGCCATTTCCGCAATCAGATATTATAATCACCGAATCGACTTATGGCGACAGGCTTCATAATAACAACGAAGAGGCTGAACAGGAACTCCTCAGCGTACTTGTGGAGACTTGTGTCCGGAAGAGGGGTAAACTGATCATTCCTGCTTTCAGCGTGGGACGTACACAGGAAATTGTATATGCCCTGAATAACTTTTTTAATGAAGGAAAATTGCCCCGTGTTGACATATACGTCGATAGTCCATTAGCTGTAAACGCAACCTCGGTATTCCGGGTGCATCCGGAGTGCTTCAATAAAGAGTTTCAGAACAAGCTCCATTCTGATGAAGATCCGTTTGGATTTAAGAACCTCTTTTATATAACGAAACAGGAAGATTCGAAGAAGCTGAACGATCACAAGGAACCGTGCGTTATCATTTCAGCCTCCGGGATGGCTGAAGCCGGTCGTATCAAGCATCATCTGGCCAACAATATTTCAGATCCGAAAAATTCAGTTCTCTTTGTCGGCTATTGTTCTCCAGCCACTCTTGGAGCACGTATTCTGAGAGGAGCACAGGAAGTTTCAATACATGGCACTATATATAAAGTAAAAGCTGATATCAGAAAGATAGAATCGTTCTCAGGACATGCAGATTACAGGGAGATGATCCAGTTCTTAAAGTGCCAGGAGCCCGGCGCTATTGAAAAGACATTTATTGTTCATGGTGAATATGAAACCCAGAAGAAATATGTTTCCGAGCTTCAGAAGGAGGGTTTTAAGAATATTGAGATACCGGCTAAGGGGCAGGAGTATAGTATTCTTTAGTTAGTGGTAATCAGTAATCAGTAATCAGTAATCAGTAATCGGTAATCGGTAATCGGTAATCGGTAACTGGTAATTGGTAATTGTAAGACTATTAAGTCATTGCGAGGAGTCCCGCCACCACCTTCGCTAAAGCTTAGGCGGTCAATGTCGGGACGACGAAGCAATCCTTCAGAATCATCACTTTGTTATATATTGTTTCAATTTCTTCCTTACCACTTTATAATCAGGCACAATCTCTTCCAGCAGCCTGTAAAACTCCCTGCCATGGTTATGATGTTTCAGGTGACATAATTCATGGATAATTACATAATCGGCAAAAACAGGATCAAGCTTAATCAGCTCACTGCTTATTGTAACGGTGCCTTTTGAAGAACAGCTTCCCCAGCGGCTCTTAATAGGCTTTACTGAAAAGCCGGAAGGTAAAAACCGGTATTGAAGGTTACTGTTGATAATCATCTCAAACCGGGATGCAAGATATTCCTGGGCTTTCTGCCTGTACCATCTTTCAAGGAAATATCTGATCTTCATTGTATTACAGGTTTCATCCAGACCTACCTCTATTATTGAATCGTCATTTCTGACGAAAAATTTTGCTGATTCAATTATTCTAAGGCAGAGTTCCTTCCCGAGAAAAAGGTGAAGCTCACCATCGGTGTATTTCTTTCCATGGTTCAGTCTTGTAAGCCCCGAATGCTTTTCAAGATGTTTTCTTATCCATCCCTCCTTCTCCTTCACGAATTTCTCAATCGACCTCAGGGATGTTGTGTACGGAGCTCTTACCGTCACACCCTTATCAGGACTCACGATCAGACTTATCGACCGCCTTCGAGAGAATATCACCCTGTATGTTAGTATTTCCTTCCGTTGCGCCCTTTGACCACCGAGGCCTTTGCGAAGGTGGTTTGCGCCGTTAAGCCCCTGTGCCATTTCTTATCCTGCTGAAAGAGTCAATACTGTTATCTCCGGTGGCATCCATATCCTGAAGGGTATCGAAAGAACACCAAGTCCGCGATTCACATACAGGTACTGATCACCGTCTGTGTAAAGCCCGTTCCACTCAGGATAAAAACGTCTGGCAGGGCTCCATTTGAACCTTTTTGTAATAACGCCTGCCTGCATTCCGTGAGTGTGTCCGGCAAGAGAAAGTTCTATATCGGTTTTATCACATACCTGTTTTTTCCATTGATTTGGATCGTGGATGAGAAGTATCTTCAGGTCGGCAGTATCGGTCCCGGCCATTAATGGCGCCGGATCTGTATATTCAATCCCCGGGAAACGACCACCGGTCCTGACGCCAATAAATTTTACGTCTGCACCCCTGATATCCATTATAATGTGCTCATTGTCAAGAAGACGGTATCCTGATGCGGTTATCAGTTCTTTCATCTGGATGACATTCGTCACTTTGTTGGATTCAGACGAATTTGGGAAGTACGTACCCATGTCGTGGTTGCCAAAAACAGCTAAATTCCCATACCTGCTTTTTGATTTCACAAGAATAGTATCGCACCTGTCAAACTCACGCCATCCATAGCTGATAAAATCACCGGTATTTATTATAAGATCGGGTTCATAGCTATTGACCATTTTCACTACTTTCTCAAGCTGTTTATGATGATGGCAGTAAGTCGCCAGGTGCATATCGGAGAGCTGGACAATTTTAAGTCCTTCAAGCTTCGGATCAAGCCCTTCTATTTTCACCGTGACCTCTTCAGTTTTAAAATTGAACCTGCCGATAAGAGTGCTCAGTGCAATGATGGTGAAAATCAAGGCTGCCAGGAAAATACCTGTTTGTGTCAATAATTTTGAATGCCCACCTTTTCTAAGTCTGAAAAGCCTGCCGGTGTAATGAAGAAGAGTAACAATGAACCGTGGAATTATTACAGCGAAGATCATCCCTGTAAGGTTCATTCTCAGGCTTACATTCTCAGGAGTATCAAAGACGCCCTTATAGGTTGCAGCCCTGATAAAAAGGATCCAGATCCAGATACTGAGGATCAGATTAATAGTTAGAATTGAATAATATAAAGGTTTTGATTTAGCTGCGTAATGTTCATGAAGGACCATGAAGGTCAGCACTTCAAGAGTCAGAAGTATTAAAAGTAATAATACCATGGTGGCTATTTTGTTCAAAAATACTCAATTAAAATAAATGGGAATATTTTTACATTCGCAAAGCTAATGGGGTAATTGATGACAAAGGTTAATTTTTTCAATACAGGCTACCTGCCGCAGAGCGGCTTGACATACTCAGTAATTGCGGCTAGATATAAAGGGAAATGGTTATTTGTCCGCCATTGCGATCGTGCAACATGGGAGATAGCCGGAGGGCATATTGAAGAGGGAGAATCACCTTTTCATGCAGCCGGGAGGGAACTTACGGAAGAGACCGGTGCAAAAGAATTTGACCTTGAATGTGTTGCAACTTACTCGGTAGAGCAGGAGGGGAGAACAGGTTATGGCAGACTTTTTTTTGCCAATGTTTTAAAGCTCGGGCAGATCCCGGACAAATCTGAAATTGCTGAAGTAAAACTGATGGATCACCTGCCTGATGATCTTACTTACCCGGATATCCAGCCGAACCTGTTCGCAAAAGTTCTTGAATTTCTGCGAGAAAAGAAATAACTCAAATCATTTAACTCTCACACCGTCACACCGTCGCACCGTCACACCGACACACCGACACACCGTCACACCGTTAAATATATTCAAACGTCACATTTTTCAGCCACTTCTCTTCCAGCAGCCTTGCAATTCGTTTTACAACAGTCCGTCTTATCTCCAGCTCGACGGGCAGGTTTGGATCCTGGTGGGCAATATTGATCCTGGTACCTATAATGAAGTGGATCTCATCACTGTCCATGAGCATTTTGACGATCTTGTCAGCAGGACCTTTCCCAAGGCGCACACTATTATTATATGTCTTCAATATCTCATTCACCTTCTGAAGGGTCAGAATGCCCTCTGTAACCAGGTCGATACCTTCGAGGAAGCTTTCAGGCGGAAGCTCCGGATCTTCGAAGATAAGCTCGTCAACGATAGTCCTGTTCAGCTCCCTGGCAATAATGTCGGCAGTAGTACCTCCGCATAAGATCACTTTGCCTTCATAGCTTCTGACCTTTTCAGCCAGCTCCGTGTCCTTATCCTTTTCAAAGGGAGGACCGGTGCAGATCATCATCTTGCGGGGTTCGCGAAAGTAAATAATTGCGCAGCTTATATCGTCTTTTGCCTTGTACGCATCATACTTATGCGCCATGGTAACTATTTTACCGGCAAGCATGGATGCAGAAATTGATGCTTCACTCGAGACAAGCGCAGAGGCATATGCTGCGATGTGGTCTCTTTCCCAGCCGAAAGGGAAGGATTCGCTTCCCATGCCGCTCTGAGCAACACCATCGGAGCAGAAAATTATCCTGTCTTCCTTCTCAGGCATAAATGTGCATGTTTTCAGGATCTTGCCTGAGTGTTTCCCTTTCTCCAGCACTACCTTTTTCCAGCCCGGATCAAATTCCTGTTTCCCCCTGAGGATTATAGCATGAGGATTGTCGTATTCCAGGATATTGGCCTTACCGCTGCTCTCAATATCGACGATCGTGAAGGTCGAGTAAGCTATTTTCCTTTCACTGCACACAGGAAGGGTGTTCATTATTATTTCTGCAATACGGTCGACCTCTTTGTGCTCGCGGGCGAAATTCAGGGCCATGGTGGAGGTGAGGGTTGCCAGAATATTTGCTTTCACGCCATGCCCCATGCCATCGGAAAGAACTGCAATAACCCGGTCTTCTTCCTTTATATATTTATAAAGAAAGACGTCCCCGCATATCCTTTCCTCATCATGGTTGCGCTGCTGACTGTTGACCTCTATATAGAAATCTTTGTTCACTCCGTTTTTCCGGGCTTGTTATTTTGTTTGCTTATCTTTTTATAAGACTCAATGATTGAATTGAGCATCTGTTCTGTTTCAGATGCACCTTCACCCAGTAGGAATCCTATCTTCTGAACCATCTCCAGGTTTTTATCAATTACCTCGCTGACCCGGTTGGTTACTTCTTCTCCCTGTACTTCAGGCGAATAGAGGTCACGTATAACAGCCCCGCACATTTTATTTTTCTTGATGGGGAAGATGGAAATGTTAAGCATCTTGTCCTCAAAATGAATATCCTTGCTGACAACAGGTTCATCCTCCTTGATTACAAAGGTGAACATGTTATAGACGTTAAATGGAATGAGTGTCTTCAGGTCAGCTCCTGCAAGCCCCGGAATGACTTCAGAAATTGCGCGGGCATCTTCGCCGATAATATTTATGAAACTATGGTTTGAGTGAAGTATTCTCAGGTTATTGTCCACGATAACAACACCTGTTGGAAGCTTGTCGAGCATATTGTTCAGCATGTCGGAGGCACTTTGGGCCATGTCCTTTTCCCTGAGGGCCAGTTCCTCTGATTCTTTCAGGGCTTTCTTTGTTTCTGCCAGCTTCCTGTTTGTCTGTCTTAATGTTTCGATATATTCCTGTTTGTTCCGCAGGTTGAATGTATGACACATTTCAGGTACTGCCAGACCCTTGGCTACAGTCGATGCAAATTCGCGGCACGATAAATATCCGCATGCTCCGCAATTAAGCTCTTCCTCCGGATCATTCTTTCCGACTATTTTAAGCACTTCTTTTACAGCTTCTTCCGGAGGCTCAGGAATACGCTGGTCATTGGGATTGAAGGTCCTTGAGAAGTCTAGTTTCAGCCACTTATCCATGTTTTTCTGCCAGAGAACCTTATCGAGGGTGCTGATCCTTTTTTCGGTATAACGGCTGACAAGAGCCCTTCTCCTGAACATCTCCTTGTGATATTCCATGCCGGGCCCCAGCAAACAACCATGGCAGAAGAAAAGGTTGAAATGATGGTTGATGGTATCAATGAACTTGTCAAAATCATTTATTGCTTCAAGGATATCTTCCTTTCCGGATGCAGTTATTACCCTGCTCGAAACCATGTCGCGTTTGATGCCGCCTGCCTGGATAATACCTGCAGGAACAGGATAGAGAGCTCCCCAGTATCCGTATGGCGGATCGAAATCAGACATTTTTACATTCCTCTCCTGTATTTTGAATTCATCGAAAAGCTGACGAAGCTCTATGAAAGTCAGAACTCCGTCAATCAGCTTTCCCGATTCATACAGAAGAGCTTCATCCTTCGCATCGATGCATGGACCGATCTGAACAGTCGCGATATCTTCGCCATATATCTTTTTGACAACCATGGCGGTGGCGATCATTGGCGACACCAGCGGAGCCAGGTTGGGAGTCATCTCTGGGTGGAATTTTTCAATCAGCTTGACTATTGACGGGCAATTGGCTGTTATAAAATATTTGCCTTCGGCCTTGCTGAAAAGGTCGGCATATTTTGCGGCAATGAGGTCGACGCCAAATGAGACCTCATGGACGCAATCAAAGCCCAGCTGTCGTACCATGGCTACAAACTTACGGTAGTCGGTAATGTCATCAAACTCCGACGCTATGGCAGGTTCGATTAGTGCAACAGTTTTTTTCCCGGAGGCGAGCAATGTTTTAACTTCCTCCATTGAATCGCGGAATTCAATAGCGCGCGGGGAACAGTAGACATAACAGAGTCCGCAGCCGATACATCTTTCACTGAGAATTGTAGGGTGTTCTTTCTGAATTTTGACTTCTATGGCATTTACAGGGCATACCCTTACACACGAATATGAGTTTCTGCATCTGTCGTCATTAATGCGCAGAACAGGCTTAATGGTTTTCGCGCTCATTCCTTATCCTCCCCGGTTATTTAAATTTATCCAACTCCTTTACAAGTATGCTCTCTATTGTGGCAGTTGTTACACCTTCGATGACATGCCCGTTTATTGTCAGGTTGGGGCCGTTGCTGCAATGGCCCATGCATCGTGCACCTTTGAACATAACTTTATCTTCAAGATGATTTTTTTTCAGATAATCTTTTATGAACATGACTACCTCCTTGTTGCCTCTTGAAAAACAAGAACTTCCGAGACATATATACATTTCAGTGCCCTGTGCCATCATTTATTGTTTTTTTAAAAACAACAACACAAAGTTAGTAATTATTTCACTGGGTTCGGGTTGTCACAGAGGCCTAAAAAACATGTAATTACTTGAATTTAGAAGTGGCAGAAAACATCCAACTACCACAATGAAATCCTGGATACATTTAAATAGATCCTTGTAAATGATTATATATCAACATTATATGTATGATTTTCAATAAATTTTATTTTCTGATTTAATTGTTATAAAAAAAACATTGTTATTTTAATAACAATAAATTCTTATATTTGCATATCGATTTAATGCCCTGATGAGTAAAGATATAGAGGTTATTATAAAGAAATACAAGCCGGGGAGGAGAGAGGAACTGATTCCGCTTCTCCAGGAGATACAGGATGAACAGGGACACCTGTCGGAAGAAGCAATTGTCAGGGTGGGAAATTTTGTGGGTCTGAGCACTACTAAAATATATGGGCTGGCGACATTTTACGACCAGTTCAAATTTGTCCCGTCAGGGAAGGTCTGCATAAAGATATGCAACGGCACTTCATGTTTCCTGAACGGCTCACAGGCTGTGATGAACAAAATCAGGGAAGAAACAGGTCTGCCTGCCGGTCAAACCAGCAGAGACGGCAGTTTCAGCTACGAAATCGTAACCTGCATGGGCGGCTGCAACAATGGCCCCGTAATTAGTGTCAACGGAGAATATAACACATATGTAAAGCCTGAACAGCTTTCTGATCTTATCAGGAGGCTGAAGTTCATAATTGAGAATGACTAAATGGAAGACCTTAGGAAATTTCTGATTGACAAGGTTCTGCTGTTTGAATCGGACACTCTGCTTCCTGAAACTGAAAAAGTTCTCAGGAAAATAAAGAGGGAGAAGGCCGACAGCGCAGTCATTTCTGTTTCTTCAGGCACGGCTGGCATAATTGCGGGATCAGAAAGAACCTGCATTGCCATTAAGTCGTATATTGATGAAAATGAGCCCGGCACTGAACTTGTAAGGGTCGGATGCACCGCTCCCAACAATTTTGAACCATTTGTCTGCGTTCAGCTTCCCGGAAAGAATAAACTGTTTTTCAGGAATATCACGGAGGAAAAAGTAGAACCGCTCCTGAATGGCATTTTTCATAACGACATAAACAAGGACGACCTGGCAGGTCAGCAGGGAACAAAAGGATTTGAGCTCTGGCCAGGAATACCATTTCTTGAGGAACTGCCGTTTTTTGCCAGGCAGAAAAGAGTGGTGCTTAACAATTGCGGCTGCTATGATCCCGAAAATATTGAAGAGTATATAGCCCGCGGGGGATACAGGTCTTTTGTAAAAGCTATACGCCATTATACTTACGAGGAAGTCTGCAGCATCATTGAAACCAGCGGTCTCAGAGGCAGGAGCGGAGGAGGCTATATTACCGGGCTGAAATGGAAACAGGCTCTGAACACAACATCAGCATCGCGCTACCTTATTTGCAACGCAAAGGAGAGCGATCCCGGAGCATTTACAGACAGAACCATGCTTGAAAGCGATCCTCACCGCCTGGTCGAAGGAATGGCGATCGCTTCATATGCTATCGGTGCTTCAACGGCTATTGTGTTCTTCAGAAGAGGATCTGATCATGCATTGAGAAGGCTTCAGGAAGCAATCGACAATGCACGGGAGTTTGGTATTCTGGGACACAATATTTTTTCGAGCGGTTATAATCTCGACATAATAATCAGGAAAGAGCCGGGTGCTTTTGTCTGCGGAGAAGAGACCGCCCTGATCAGTACCCTGGAAGGAAAACGCGGCATGCCACAGCTTAAGCCTCCATATCCTACTGCATCAGGACTATTTGGAAAACCAACGGTTATTAACAACGTTGAGACGCTGATGAATGTTCCCCTCATTATGCAGAACGGCCCTGAATGGTTTCGTACAATGGGAACGGAAAATAGTCCCGGCACAAAAGTGTTTGCTGTCGCCGGAAAAGGCCGCATGTCGGGAGTGGTAGAAGTAGAGATGGGAACCACATTAAGATCGATTATTGAAGATATTGCCGACGGAATAAAGGAAGGGAAAGAACTTAAAGCGGTACAGCTCGGAGGCGCTGCAGGTTCTTTTATCACTTCCGGAAATCTGGAAGTGCCTGTTGATTATGATGTTATGAAGGAGAAGGGCATTGCCATGGGAGCAGGCGGCTTTATAATAATCGACGAGACTACCTGTATAGTGGATATCGTCAGATATTATATGGAATTCATCCGTGGCGAGAGTTGTGGCAAATGCATCCCCTGCCGTGAAGGAACCGGCCGTATGCTTGAGATCCTTGACAGTGTAATAAAAAAACCGGCCAGCGAAGACTCGGGTACAACCCTCGAACGGTTCAAAGGTGTAATGCAGCTTGAGACCATAGCCTCGGTGATGAAGGATACTTCACTCTGCGGACTTGGACAAACTGCTCCTAATCCTTTCCTGAGCGCGCTTGAAAATTTCAGGGAAGAATTTGAGGAGCATATCTTCGACCGTAGATGCAGGGCAAATGTGTGCAGAGGTCTGAGAACCTTTTCAATAGATGTTGATAAGTGCACCGGCTGTACAGCCTGCGCATCGAAATGCCCTGTGAATGCCATTTATGGCACAAGGCTTCAGCCTTTCTTCATTGTAGAGGAGAAATGCACAGGATGTGGAATATGCTATGATATTTGCAAGTTCAGCGCAATAAAGGTAAAATAATCGTTATGCTTTTTACGATCCAGGTAAATAATAAAAAGATTAAGGCTGAAAAAGGAGAAACGATCCTTTCGGCACTAAACCGTAATGGCATAATAATTCCCACTCTCTGCCGCATGAAGGAATTCACTCCGACGGGAGCCTGCCGGATGTGCGTCGTGGAGGTTGAAGGCCGCGACAGGCTGGTAACCGCGTGCTCACAGCCTGTTGAGGAATGGATGAAGATCAAAACACATTCCCCCAGGGTGATTACCGCAAGAAAAACCATCGTGGAGCTCCTTCTTTCAAATCACCCCGACGATTGCCTTTATTGCGACAAAAACCTGAACTGTGAACTGCAGCGTCTTTCCGAAGAGCTTAATATCAGGGAAAGACGTATGCGCGCAAAGAAAATCCGTCCCAGGCTCGACCAGTCAAGTCCAGCTATTGTCAGAGAACTTTCGAAGTGCATCCTCTGCGGAAGATGCGTCAGGGTTTGTGAGGAAATAATTACTTCAACATCACTTGATTTTTTAAATAAAGGAAGTCAGACACATGTCGGCCCTGCTATGGACCGCGACTTCAATTTTTCAAGCTGCATCCACTGCGGGCAGTGCGTTCTGGTTTGTCCGACAGGCGCACTTCATGAGAAACATAATATAAATGAGGTACAGGAATACCTTAACAATCCTGAATTGCTGAAAGTTATACAGTATTCGCCTCTCGTAGCATCCGGTATAGCCGAAGAGCTCGGGATAAAATATAACAGGGAATTTGACAGGATACTGAATTCAATCCTTCGTAAAATAGGTTTCGAAAAAATATTTACCACCGGTACCGGCACTGATATCTGCATCACTGAAGTTACCGCACAGCTGAAGGAAGAAATTGAAAGAAAGTCCAAGACACCGCTATATATTTCTGCATGTCCTGCCTGGGTAAAATATGCTGAGCAATTCATGCCTGAGATCCTTCCCCTGCTGTCAACGGTGAAATCACCCCAGCAGATCACAGGTATCCTTATAAAGACGCTGGTGGCGGAGCAGGCAGATGTCAGGCCGGAGAAGATTTACTCGGTTTCTGCAACACCATGCATGGCAATGAAGTTCGAAGCAAGGAGAGACGGCATGATGCGGAAGGGGATCAGCGATGTCGATTCAGTGATGACCGTCCGGGAACTGGCAAGATTGATAAGGCTCTATGGCATAGATGTAACAAACATCGAACCTGAACCTGTTGATGAACCGATGTCGGGACTGACTTCTGCGGCAGCCCTGGCAGAAGTTTCCGGAGGACTTGCAGAAGCAGTGATAAGATCCCTGTGGTTCAGTATCAATAATAATGAAGCTGACAGGCAGTTATTCAAGAAATTGCGTTCTGGCGGATCATTCAGGGAAGCCTCCTTCAGAATAGGTGAAACAGAGATCAGCGTTGCAGTTGTCGATGGTCTTATTGGTCTTGAGAAACTGAAGAATTCACAGGCATCAGGAAAAAAATATGATCTCGTGGAGGTGATGACCTGCCAGGGAGGATGCGTTAATGGAGCTGGACTTCCCTATAGCTCAGTTAAAGATGAAAAGAAAAGCAGGGCAAAAATGATCTATCACGCTGACGAGACAGATGCACTTAACCTGCCATGTAAATCGCCGGTACTGTTGAACCTGTACGATAAACTTATTAAAGAGAATAAGGAGATTGGAGACAGGAAGATATTTTTTACACATTTTGAGAAGAGGAATGTTCTTTTGTAGGAAGATAAAAGACTCAAGAAACAAGTAATTTGCAACCGCTAGCGCGGATTTGCAATCCGTGCTGCCTACGTAAAGGCACAGATTATAAATCCGCGCCAGCAAAAGAAGAAAAAATGCTCGTCTATACCATTAAAGAACTCTGCCGTACTTGCTACACCTGTGTCAGGGAGTGCCCTGCCAAGGCGATCCGTATTGTCGGCGGCCAGGCAGAGGTAATTACTGACCGGTGCATCGCCTGCGGGAATTGTACTAAAGTGTGCAGTCAGGGTGCAAAAGTATTCCTGAATACCACCGACAGGGTGCTGAAGCTTCTGGGCGACCAGCCAAAAGTTGCTGCCATGATTGCACCTAGTTTTCCGGCAGAGTTTTCTGATATCCCTGATCACCGCATGCTTATTGGTATGATCAGATCAATTGGTTTTGAATATGTTACAGAAGTTTCATTCGGCGCCGATATTGTCGCTGACAAGTACAAAAAACTTGTAAATGAAAGCAATGAATATTATATTACTTCAGACTGTCCTTCAATAGTAAATTATATCAAGTATTATCACCCTGCCCTGGCCGACAGCCTTGCTCCGATTGTTTCACCGATGGTTGCCATGAGCAGGATTGTACATAAAAAATATGGTGAGGATACAAAGATTGTCTTCATAGGTCCGTGTGTTGCAAAAAAAGCAGAAAGCAGTGAGATTGATGAAGCCATTACTTTCACCGAGCTAAGGGATCTTTTTGCCCAGCTTGGCATTTCTCCTGCAAACAGCACTCCTTCGGATTTTGATCCGCCGTTTGGCGGACGCGGCGCTATTTTTCCTGTAACGAGAGGATTGCTGCAGACCGCAAGTATAAATGATGATGCCATAACCGGCAACATTATTGCTGCTGAAGGGAGGATAGGTTTCCAGGAAGCGCTGAAGGAATTTGAGGCAGGACTTATTAAAACCCAGCATGTAGAACTGCTCTGCTGCGAAGGATGCATTATGGGACCGGGTCTTTCAAAGAATGGAAAACAGTATAACAGGAGAGCCCTGGTGAGCAGTTATGCAAATAGGAAGATGAATGAGATTGACCAGAATGGATGGAAATCGGCATTCGATGAGTTTTCAGATCTCGACCTTTCTGTAAGGCATAAAGCAGAAGATCACAGGCTTTTAATGCCTGATGAGGCAGATGTCACGGATGTCCTTATTTCGATGGGCAAAAAGACCAGGAAAGACCAGCTCGATTGCGGAGCATGCGGTTATGAGAGCTGTGTTGAACATGCCATAGCGATTAAAAAGGGATTGGCTGAAGTGGAGATGTGCCTTCCCTATACTATTGAGAAGCTTCACAAATCGGTTACTGACCTCGCGCTTTCCAATGAGAAACTCAGCTCAATGAGGCAGGCGCTTAAGCAGTCTGAGAAACTTGCTCACATGGGTCAGCTGTCGGCAGGTATCGCTCATGAACTCAATAATCCGCTGGGCGTTGTGATAATGTACAGCAATATTCTGCTTGATGAATGCAAACCTGACGATCCCGTACGGGAGGACTTAAAGCTGGTTGTGGAACAGGCCGGAAGGTGCAAGAAGATCGTGGCCGGACTTCTGAATTTTGCAAGGAAAAACCAGGTAAACCATCAGATGGTCAACATCGGTGAACTGATCAGTCATAGCCTTGAAAGTATCATTGTACCGGCGAATGTAAAGGTCTCAGTTGTAAATAAAACTACCAATCCCGATGCAATGCTCGACTCAGAACAGATGATGCAGGTTCTGACTAACCTTATCAAGAATGCCATCGATGCAATGCCGGGGGGAGGCGCTGTAAACATTCTCCTGGAAGATACGCTCAGCCATGTCAGCATTACCGTTGGCGACACAGGTTCTGGTATCAGGGAAGAGAACAGATCAAAGGTTTTCGAACCATTCTTTACAACTAAAGGACTCGGCCATGGCACAGGCCTGGGACTTGCCACTGCCTACGGGATTGTGAAGATGCACAAGGGGCAGATAACTGTCGAATCCAACACCGATCCGGCAAAAGGGCCGACAGGTACAAGCTTTAAAATTGTATTACCAAGGAGGAAAGAATAAATGAAGAAAAGCGATTATACGATACTTGTTGCCGATGATGACCCTGACTATCTCTTTCAGACTGTATTCAGTCTTGAGAAAGCAGGTTACAAGACTGTTGCTGTGGAGAGCCAGGCAGAAGCTGAATCGGTAATATCTAAATTCAGACCCGATCTTGCTATTTTTGACCTTATGATGGAGAGCGACGACAGCGGGTTCATTCTCTGCTATAAGATAAAGAAGAAATATCCGGATGTGCCGGTGATCCTTGCTACTGCAGTTTCAAGGGAGACCGGAATGTCATTCAGTATCGATTCTGAAAAGGACAAATCGTGGATCAGAGCTGACAAATACCTTGAAAAAGGGATCAGGGCTGAACAGCTCGACCAGGAGGTTATGAAACTTTTAAAGATATGACATGGCAGTCTTGAAAATACTTGTTATCGATGATGAACCCGGGATACGGTCGGGAGTGACACGTATCCTGAGAGATTTTCATGTGACATATCCATTCATGGATGAGGATTATACTTTCGAAGTTCTTCAGGCTCCCACCGGTGAAGATGGAATAAGTATTATTGAAAACGACAAACCCGACATTATTCTCCTCGACAACAAACTTCCGGGAATCCAGGGTGTGGATGTACTTGAGTATGTCCGCGAGAGAAAATACGACATTGTTGTCGCAATGATCACATCCTATGCATCGCTTGACGTTGCCATTAGGGCAACACGTGACGGTGCAACCGATTTTATTCCCAAACCATTCACTCCACAGGAACTCAAGTCGAGCATTGAGAATATTTCCAAACAGCTATATCTCAGGAAGGTAACCGACAAGCTGAAGACGGAGGGAAAAAAGGTCAGATACCAGTTTCTGTCAGTCCTTTCTCATGAACTTAAAGCTCCTCTGAATGCTATCGAAGGTTATCTCAGAATGATGCAGGAGAAACAGGCCGGCGACAGGATAGATGATTATGCTGATCATATCGACAGGTCGCTTCAGCGGATACAGGGAATGAGGAACCTCATCATGGACCTGCTGGACTTTACCAAGATCAGGCTTGAAAGGAGGGAAGAAAAGATCCAGGAGGTTGATCTTGCCGAAGTGGCAAAAGGCGCAATTGTGACGGTTCAGCCTTATGCTATTCAGATGGACGTTACCATAAACCTGGATGTCAGAAGCGATTCGATGATCATGGCTGATCCGGAAGATATGGAGATCATCTTCAACAATCTGATCTCCAATGCAGTTAAATACAACAAGGTCGGGGGTAAGGCAGATATAACTATCGACAGTACGGAAAGTGAAGTGCTGCTGGTCTTCACCGACACAGGCATAGGTATATCTGATGCTGACAGGGAGAATCTTTTCAAGGATTTCATGAGGGTGAAGAATGAAAGGACAAAAAATATATCAGGCAGCGGCCTGGGGTTGAGTATTGTGAGGAAAGTAATTGAACTGTATCATGGTACAGTAAAGGTTGACAGCAAACCTGACCTTGGAACCGTTTTTACTGTAAGATTGCCAAAGAAACCACCAACAATAACCTGATAAATTATGAAACTGCCAGGAAAAACTGTAGAAAGACTGAGTGAGTACAGAAGAACTCTTCTGGAATGTCTTCTCGAAAAGAAAAACTTCATTTTTTCACACGACCTTGCAGCCCGTCTGCATATTACGGCTGTCCAGGTAAGACGCGACCTGATGCTGATCGGCTATTCCTCGGTACAGCGCAAGGGCTATGATGTGAAAGAGCTCATTGAAAAAATAGGGACCATTATTGATTCTGAAGAGAGCCTTAATGTCGCCATAATCGGAATAGGGAACCTTGGAAGAGCTGTCGCAGGTTATTTCAAGGGAAAGAGATCCAAGCTTAATCTTGTTGCATCATTCGATACAGATCCGCAAAAGATCAACAAGGTGGTATCCGGGGTAAAGTGTTATCACCATAACGAGATGGAACAGGTAATAAGAGACCTGAATATAAGGATAGCAATAATTACTGTTCCTCCAGACTATGCAAAGGAGATAGCCGAGGAGGCAGTCCGCTTCGGAATAAAAGGCATACTGAACTTTACCACGATCCCACTCAATGTACCCTCATGGGTGTTCCTTGAAGAATATGACATGATCACTTCCATTGAAAAAGTAGCCTATTTTGTCAAGGAGAATACTATTTAGTGTTCATGAATAACATGAAGATATTCAGGGGCTTTGAGCAGGCAAGAGGAATCAGGAATCCTGTGGTTACAACGGGTTCATTTGACGGTGTCCACATCGGGCATAAAACTATTCTGAACCGGCTTAAGCTCCTGGCAGAAAAGCACAACGGAGAATCTGTTCTGATAACTTTCGATCCCCATCCGCGGAAGGTGCTTTATCCCGAAACTGCAGGCAAAAGCCTGAAACTTATCAATTCACAGGAGGAGAAACTCGAGCTTCTGAGAAAAGCCGGACTTGATAACCTGATCATAGTAGAATTTACCAGAGAATTCTCAAAAACCACTAGTGAAGAGTTTGTCAGAAATTATCTGCATGGCATCCTGAAGGCAAAGGTTGTGGTTGCAGGATTCAATCATCATTTTGGTTTCAATCAGGAAGGCGATTACAGGCAGTTGTGGGGGTGGCGGGAGAAGTACAACTTTGAAGCCGAAGAGATACCTGAACAGGAAGTACAGCACGAAACAGTAAGCTCTACCAATATCCGTAAGGCAATAAGCGAGGGTTATATTCAAAGAGCAAATGCGTATCTCGATCATTATTATATGATCATGGGTATTCCTGAAAAGCATGCTGTAATTTTTGATCTTCCTTTCCTTAAAATACCGCTGACAGAGGAATGCAAACTTCTGCCGGCAACCGGAATTTATGCAGTATCGGTAATCTCGGGCCAGGCAAATACAAAAGGGATGGTTGTCATCAATGAATCACATGAGAAGAAGCCGGAAATACTTCTGCATATTTTTGAAGAAGCAGATATGTTCCAGGGAAAAACTTCGACTATACTTTTCCATAAGATGATACATGGGTCAGTCTATCTGTCAGAAGCAAAGACGGCAGAGCGGATTATCAATGCAAAAAGCGAGATAACGGATCTTATATACTGATAAGAATCATCTTCCGGCAGCCATCTTTTCAGTATCTTTGCAACCTGTTTAATATAAATATTTCATGCGCTTTTCACCCGAAAAACTAAAGATCCCTGATCAGAGAATGAAACCATTCATTGATCCTGAAGAAATATGGGATCTAATAAATAATACCAAACCCGACAAGCAGAGGGTGAGAGAAGTGATTGCAAAATCTCTTGATAAAAACCGCCTTACACTTGAAGAAACTGCTGTGCTCGTGAATTCAATGGGGACCGGTCTTGAAGAAGAAATAAAACAAGGAGCCAGGGAGCTTAAGGAAAAAGTATACGGAAACAGGATTGTTCTTTTTGCACCTCTTTATGTCGGTAACAGATGTACCAATAATTGCCAGTATTGCGGATTCAGGGCTTCCAACAAAGATGCTGTAAGGAAGACACTTACTGATGAGGAGATTATAAAGGAAGTTGAAGCCCTTGAGGATAACGGACAGAAGAGGCTGATCCTGGTTTATGGGGAGCATCCTGAGTATTCACCCGAATATATTGCGCATACTGTGAAGCTGGTGTATGGCATTAAAAAAGGACATGGTGAAATAAGGAGAGTTAACATAAATGCCGCACCTCTCACGATCGAAGGGTTCAGAACAGTTGGAGAGGCCGGCATCGGAACATACCAGGTATTCCAGGAAACCTATCATCCGGAAGCATATAAATGGTATCACCCCAGCGGTAAAAAGAAGGATTACGAATGGAGAGTTACTGCGCTCGACAGAGCACAGGAGGCAGGTATTGATGATGTTGGAATTGGCGCGCTCTTTGGTTTGTACGACTGGCGGTTTGAAGTTCTCGGACTGGTGCGGCACACAAATCATCTTGAAGCCTGCTATAACGTAGGGCCCCATACCATATCATTCCCGAGGATTAAAGATGCTCTCAGCCTCAATATAGACGGTACATACCAGACAAGTGATGATGAATTCAAAAAACTTGTGCCTATTCTGAGACTGGCAGTCCCGTATACAGGGATGATACTGACTGCAAGGGAAGCGCCTGAAGTAAGGAAAGAAGTGATGCAGTATGGCGTATCACAAATAGATGGCGGCACCAAGCTGGAGATTGGATCTTACTCAGATTCACAGAATGAGGTACAGAATCTCAATCGTGAACAGTTTAAAATTAATGACCCGCGTTCGCTTGCAGAAGTAATCGAGGAATTGCTTGTAAATGATTATATACCCTCATTTTGCACATCCTGCTACAGGATGGGAAGAACCGGTGAGCACTTCATGGAATTTTCGGTACCCGGATTCATCAAGCGTTTCTGTACACCCAATGCAATCCTTACCCTGTCGGAATATATATGCGATTATGCAACCGATAGCGTTGCTGAAAAGGGCTGGAAAGTGATCGAGAAGAACCTTAAAAAGCTCGAACCCGGGGTGGAACAGACAACACGAGAGAAAATAGAACGGATTAGAAATGGAGAAAGAGACCTCTATTTTTAAAGGCTTCAGGCATCAGGCTTCAGGCATCAGGCTTCAGGCGACAGGAAGAAAAGACAATAAGCCCGACGCCTTTTCCTAGTAATAATACTTTTTATAAAATACTCTTATGATTAAAGTTTTAGGAATCAAGATTGTGGACAGAATAAAGGAAGCAGGACTTACTCAGGAAATCCTGTCCCGTCATTCGGGTGTTATAACGACCCGCCTTGGTTTTCATGAGGTTACAGAAAGCATCTGCAGCCGTGAAGCATATATTATACTTCATCTCAAAGATGATGAGGCAGAATCGGATAAACTTAAAAAAGAGCTTGAACCACTGGGTGGAATAGAAATCAGGGAAATGGTCTTTTCAGGAAATGGAAAAAATGAGTATGTGAAGGAAAATGACGGCATGATAGAGATCCTTGGCCTACTTCTTGAAAAGAGATACGAAGTGATACTTTCAGTTCAGAAACTTCTTACATCCTATGGCTGCTACATCCGCACGCGCCTGGGTGTAAATGAGACGTTCTTTGGCGAACCTGCAGGACTCATTATTCTTGAACTATGCGGCGATAAGGAACAGAGGGAACTCCTTGAAAAAGACCTTGTTGCACTGACAGGAGTCCATGTGAGGAAAATGATCTTCTGATTTCAGATGATTCCTCCGAAGAAGATAGCATTAATAAATATTTTATTCGTACCATACCAGACTGCCCTGAAATTTGGATTATCATAGATTGAAATCACTCCCGCTCCGTGAATGCTGACAAAGGGAGAACCCTTAATCCTTTTCAGGTTATCCTTTGTACAATAACCGCTCATCAGGGGATCATTCGTATAAACAACAGGATTATTATATATATTCTGATCGGATTTTGCCACCATTTCACCTGATTTGAACACCGGGAGCATATCCCTGGTATACCCGTAGCAGACAGGATGAGTAAGGTCAAGTTTTGTCTGGAATATAGTCCCCGGAATCGTTCTGGCCTGACTGTTCGCCGACCGGTCAGCATAAATACCTGTTTTAAGGTTAGTTTGTTCAGAAGGAACAAATTCAATCTCTGCAAACTTATTCTTCGCCAGCCAGTTATTGCCTCCTTCAGTTGCAATTATCACTCCGCCTTTCTGGTTCCATGTTTTTATATTTTCAATCGCTGAAGCAGAAACATCAGGAGAACCTGTGACTATAAGAACATTGTACTTATCCAGATTTGTTGTGCCTATTCTCGATGTTGACGCTATCGTCACCGGGATTTTAAACCTTGTATCGAGCATATGCCAGATTTCCCCGGCGTCTGTGCTGCTGATACCATCACCGGCTATCATCAGGACAGAAGGCTTGGCAATAACGGCAAAGCTGCCGCTTCCCAGATCCATTCCTGATTCGGTAAATCCGGTGCTCATGCCATAGAATTTTATACCACAATCTTTCGAGATCTCTGATATAAGCTTTCTGAGCTCAGCCTTATCCATAGATTGTAAAGAAACAGGAATCAGTATCGTTCCATAAGAAAAATTATGCCTGAAGCTGCTGCCGTTAAAAGCGAATTCCTTTTTTGCGATCCTGGTCACGACACCCGCATCCTGGAGCGCATACAGCGCCCGTGGTGAAAGATATTCATTCCACTCAAAAAGATATGCGTAAGGATCGTCAGGACCCAATATTTTACCTTCAGCGGCAGGTGCCGTTCTTATTTCTTCTCCGGCAAGCCCCTCAAAATCCATTGGACTAGTAACGGAGGTATAACGGATATTGAATGACATCGGCAGAACCCATGTTGAAATATCATAGAATGAGCTGTCAGTGAATTCCCTGACCGGCTCGAACAGAGATCTTATAAACCTGTATTCATTCTGTTTCAGAGGAACTACATAAGTCTCTTCAGCTCTGAAGGCCGCAATATCCTTTTTAGCTTTGTAAATCCTGATCTGCTGATCCAGCAGGATGCGGATAAACTCGGAAAGCCTTCCCTGGTCGTATTTTTCAGAAAATGCAAAAGCTTTTACAGGATACTTTTCGGCAAGGGTAAGTGCATCTTTATAAAACTTTCGCTGACTTTCAAGCAGTTTCTCCCTCATTTCAACGGAAGCTTCGAGTGTCGAAAGAGAAACAGTCACCTGGTTTCTTATTGCATACGGGAAGGAGAGAAGGAATCCCGGCGTTTCCCTTAAATGACCCCTGACTCCTGCCTGTTCAAAGAGTATGCCGACTGAACCATGCAAATCAGGCCACGAAGAGCCTTTGCCAATAAAGAAGTCATCATAACCTTCCTCGGTAAAGTAAAGACTCCCGATCTCGTTGAGGTATTTTTCATGGTATTTACCGATTTCGGCTGTCAGCTGCTGGTTTTCAGCAGGAGTCAGAGGATTATTTCTCGACTGTATGCCCGGCATGTAAAAAAAAGTCGCACCTGAACCCTGCTCGTGATGGTCGGTATTAATGTTCGGCCGCCACCTGAAAAAGGCCTCTATACGTCCTCTGGTTTCAGGAAGCTGCAGGCTATAATAGTCCCGGTTAAGATCGAACCAGTAATGATTTGATCTTCCTCCCGGCCATGGTTCACTGAATTCCATGGAAGCCGGATCGGGATTATCATTGAGACTTCTCATTGAATTAACCCATGTTGAGTGACGCTGCATACCGTCAGGATTCATGGATGGATCTATGAGAATTATATTGTTTTTAAGAAGGTTCTCGATCTTCTGACCTTCTCCGGCAACAAGATAATATGCCACCAGTGCTGATGCATTCTGAGCGCTTGATTCATTGCCATGAACTCCATATCCCAGTTTTACAACAAGAGGCATATCCTTAATACTCTGCCTGTCTGAGATGCCGGGATCTGAAAGAGCGATATGCTGAATTCTGAGCTGTTCTATGTTCTTGATATTCTCAGACGAACTGATTATCAGCTGTCCGAGGTGGCGACCTTCATAGCTTTTTCCATACTCTTCCCAGTATGCTCTGTCTGAAACACGGGCCAGCTCAAGCATATAGAAAAAAAGCTTGTCATGGGTGAGATGCCATTCCCCGACCTCGTGACCGAAAAATTGCTTTGGCGTTGGAATCGCGGCATTATAACCAATATCTTCGGGAAGATAGTAACCAATTGAGACCTGTGCATCTGTTAAAGAAATAACAGCTGACAGGAGCAGGAGTAGGATGGTTTTTTTCATGTTTTCTTCTATGTATTTTGCAGATATTTTTATGAGAATACAGGATTTGCCACTGATCAACCGGTTTTAAGATGTACTGCCTTTGAGCCCCTTCACCCTCGCGCCTTTACGCCTTATTTCATAATGTTTTGAATCTCCCCATTCACCGTAAACTACCTCAGCATCTGCCAGTGAAACCCTGGCTTCCAGGCAACTCTGGCAATCTTCAGCTGAGTCGTCGGTACAAGGTTTGTTATTGTACAATTTATAGCTGTCGCGGTATTTACCCGGCGTAATGTTGGGCATCAGGATGTTAGCACCTATTTTAACCGCTTTCTCTCTTCCAATGGGATCTATTGCCTGGAGGGCAGTTGCTGCAACAATGTTTATATCCTTCATTATGATCCTGAGGATGGCTATCATCTTAAGCGTAAGGTCGAATCTTTCATTCAGGGCCAGGAGCTTGTCCGCATGTTCAATAAGCGGTGTGTCGGCATGTTCAATATAAGGACCCATGCCGCACATATCGATATCTAACTCCTGAAAGAATAGCAGATCGCCGGCCAGATCATCCAGCGTCTGGAACGGCAAACCTATCATTACGCCTGTTCCAGTCTGATAACCGATATCCTGAAGGCTTTTAAGGCAATCAAGTCTTCGCTGGAAATCATGCTTTTTGTTATTCGGATGTATCTTGCTGTAGAGCTCCTTGTTTGTCGATTCAACCCGAAGAAGGTAGCGGTGTGCTCCTGCATCGAACCATGCTTTGTACACTTCAGGCTTCTGTTCTCCGACCGACAGTGTTATTCCAAGTTTCCCGCCGGAAAGCTCCTTAATATTATTGAGTAACTTTATTACTCGTTTTGTAAAAGCCGGACTTTCAATTTCACCTGATTGAAGAGCCAGGGAGCCATAGTTGTTGTCGAATGCAAATTTCGCAGCGGCAAGGATCTCATCATCGGAGAGGTTATAGCGTTTAAGGTTTTTATTTCCCCTTCTTATGCCGCAATAGAGACAATCCTTGCTGCAAACATTTGAAAACTCAATCAATCCCCTGAACCAGACTTTTCTGCCTATATATTTCTCTTTTGTTTCTGCGGACTTACTGAAAAGAAGGCTTCTCTCTTCACCCTTAGCCTGAAGCAGTCGTATGATTTCCTCCTTATTGAAGGACTCCTTTTTAAGTATATCTTTTACATCCATCTTCTTGCCGTTGCTCCGTTACACCGTCACACCGTCACACCGTCGCACCGTTGTACCATTGCACCATTGTACCTATTAAAATCCCCTCCCAAACATTCCCCACAATGTAACTTTCATTTCCTGCCACTTCGTCATTGCGGAATTGGCGAAGCTGCCAGTATATGCTGTTACATATTTCTTTGCATCCTCAATTCTGCCTTCTTTCACCAGCTCCTTTACCTTGGTTTCTACAACCGGTAGTTCATCAATAGCTTTTTGTTCGAATTCCTTTACTGCTGTTTCAACCAGTGACCTGCTCCTGGACCAGTTTACAGTTGCGAGCCTGTTAGTCTCCCTGAATGCCCAGATGGCCGCATCGGTTCTGTATCTCTGCTGTCCGCATATGCTGAATGATTGCGGCAGTTTTAAGACCCCTGAAAAGATCGGTATCCTGGGACTCTGTCCCGGATTATCGAAAGCGAACCATACTATTCCTCCAACCTCATCGGGCAGCCAGCTTCGGCACTGTATCACATGTGAATATGAACAAGCTGTAATGGCAATTGTTCGTTGTCTCTCAATTGTACCTGGTTTCAACTCATTTATTAGTGTCCTCCAGTCGTTGTTGATCCAGTTGCTTGCCATCGGAGATTTCACTTTTTCTTCTATGTCGTTCCCGCTGGCATCTTTCTTTTTTATGGTTACCATCAGGTTTTTAGTCATATCCCACTGGGTGCCTTCATAGGTCTCTCTGAGGAATTTCATTACATCCTGAACGGATAGTTTCTTTTCAGGTTTTACCGAGAAGGGCAGCTCTTCTGCATCGAATGAAAGATTCAGCGATGGCGCAAGAGTGCTCAGCACGTAGAATTCCCGTATAGCAAATGGTTTTTTCCCGTTTATTACTTTCCAGAATTTCAGTGGCTCTTTGCCATCCCAGTATCCAAGATCTTTTGCAACAGCTTTGAGATTAGAGCTGTACATGAACATGTCGGGATCTTTGAAATCTATTGTCGATATCCTCGGGATATTTGCGCAAATACCTGCATGGTCATCCGGAATTCTCTGCGCGCACCATAATGCCGAAGGTTTTCCTTTGCCTGCACCTGATATCTCAAAATGCCAGACTTCTTTCGGATCAGCAAAGGTTATGCATTCGGCAAGGTCGGCATAGCCATATTCTTCAGCGAGCTTGCCGATAAGGGCTATTGCTTCCCTGGCTGTGGAACATCTCTGAAGCGCTATTTTTTGCAGTTCCTCGATGAGGAATAATCCATTCTCGTTCTTCAGCTCCTCTCTCCCGTAGATCGTAGTCTCGCCGATCGCCAGCTGTTTCTCATTCAGGCACGGATAAGCAGTGCTCAGGTATGCAAATGTTTCGGCCGCTTCCGGGATCTCGCCTTTCTTTGTCACACTGGTCATGTCCCATGCTTCCTCAGTATGCAATGTTCCCCAGTACACAGGGTGCATTGTTCCCTTTTCATTCTTCGTACCTGGTATTATGTCGAGCCATGTCCTGTAATTTCCATCGCATGTATGCGATGTCATCACCGATCCGTCTGTTGAAGCAAGGCGTCCTGCCATTATAGTTGTGCAATTTTCCTCGTAACCCGGTCCGTCAGGTTCAGTATATATATATTGTGAATATGCTGAAAGTGTTATGCCGGAAATGAATGCCAGCATGAGGAGAGAAAATAATCTTTTCATGTTGATATAGATAAACGATAGTCCTTACTAATTGCAAATTTAATTTTTAAAGTAACACAAAGAAATTATCTGCGCTGATCAGCGTGATCTGCGGGAAAAAACCTGACACTTCCCGCTGATTTCGCAGATTTACGCAGATCTGTTCTGGGTCCTGATGGATTATAAATTATCTTTCCTGGCGGTTATTAACATGTTGATTATTATGCAATGTATCCTGTTTTGTACTGTTTATTTTTACTATATTGCTTTAACGTTAATTCAGGGTATGAATTTATTAAATTGTTATAAATCAGAGCTTTATTTATATTCGATAGCTCAGAATGTCGGCTTCCTGAAGCGATTTTACGGTTTATAGGATTTTTCGTTTTCCGGATTATTTCGATAATTCACATCTCACCTTTATTAAGAAATGATAATTGACAAATTAATAAACCCGGGCAGTATTGTTGTTGTCGGAGGATCAGACGACCTTTTAAAACCCGGAGGAAAAATCCTGAAAAACATAATTGACGGTAAGTTTGCCGGACATCTCTGTGTGGTGAATCCGAAACAGGATGCGGTCCAGGGTTTAAAATCATACCGTGACCTGAAGGATATTCCTGAAACCGACCTTGCCATACTTGCTATCCAGGCGAAGTATTGTCTGCCGGCAGTCGATACGCTGATAAGAGAAAAGAATACAAAGGCATTCATCATTATTTCTGCCGGTTTCAGCGAAGCAGGCGAAGAAGGTAAAAAAATTGAAAAAGATATTGCAGAACTGATCAACAAAGCCGGAGGATCCCTTATCGGCCCCAACTGCATTGGAGTAATTACACACGCATACAGCGGCATATTTACAACACCTGTTCCACGGCTTAGCCAGGGGGGATGCGATTTTGTTTCCGGTTCGGGAGCAACAGCAGTTTTCATCTTTGAATCGGCCATACCCAAGGGAGTGAACTTCTCAAGCGTTTTTTCAGTAGGCAATAGTGCACAAACAGGAGTGGAGGATGTGCTTGAATACTGGGATAATACTTTCAATCCTGAAACAAGCTCAAAGGTAAAACTGATCTATGTTGAGAGTATCCTGAATCCTGATAAGCTCCTGCATCATGCGTCTTCCCTGATACGAAAGGGATGCAGGATAGCAGCTATCAAGGCAGGTACAAGCGAAGCAGGCAGCAGAGCGGCATCATCACATACAGGAGCGCTGGCATCTTCCGACTCGGCAGTGGAAGCTCTCTTCCGCAAGGCAGGCATAGTAAGATGCTCGGGCAGGGAGGAACTGACAACCGTTGCATCGGTATTCTTCTATAAACACCTTAAAGGCAGAAATATAGCTATCATTACTCATGCGGGCGGGCCGGCCGTAATGCTTACCGACGCTCTTTCAGCAGGCGGAATGAATATTCCGAGAATAACCGGAGAACATCACAACAAGCTTCTCACAATGATGAACCCCGGGGCTTCAGCCGACAATCCGATCGACCTTATCGCTACCGCAACAAATGAACAGCTCGATCAGGTTATTGAGTATGTCGACAAACAGATGCCACAGATTGACGGGATGAGCGTAATATTCGGCAGCAACGGGCTCAACGACATGATGGTCATATACGATCTTCTTCACCGGAAGATACAGGAATGTAAAAAACCGTTGTTTCCAATCCTTCCTTCTGTTGCAAGCTCTCATGATGAGCTTGAGTATTTTCTTGCAAAAGGACATGTAAACTTCCCCGATGAGGTGGTTCTCGGAAGAGCACTTACAAAAATATCAAACACACCTTTTCCTGCCGATGAAGAAATCTTCCTCGAAGAGATTGATGTACAATCAATCAGGAATATCATCGACACTGCGCCGGATGGATATGTTGAACCTGATATAATCCAGCAGCTTCTTAAGGCCGCTAAAATTCCAACTGTCAGTGAAGCCGTTGTAAAATCAAGAAGGGAGCTTATCTCAAGAGCTGAAAAAATGGGATATCCTCTGGCATTGAAGGTTGTAGGGCCGGTTCATAAATCGGATGTAGGAGGTGTTACTCTTAATATAAAATCGAAAACACACCTGGTTGCAGAGTTCCACAGGATGATGAAGATTAAAGGAGTGACCGCAGTGCTGATGCAACAGATGATCTCAGGCACCGAACTCTTCATAGGCGCAAAATATGAGCCGAAGTTTGGGCATATTATCCTTTGCGGGCTTGGAGGCATTTTTGTTGAGGTGCTTGGCGATGTTTCCTCCGGGCTGGCACCGCTCACTTTAAATGAAGCTGACTCTATGATCAGAAGCCTTAAAAGCTACAGGATAATACGTGGAACACGCGGCAAACCCGGAATAAACGAAAAGAAATTTGCTGAAATCATTGTCCGGTTATCAAGCCTGCTGAGGTTTGCAACTGAAATAAAGGAGATGGACCTCAATCCGCTTATAGGCACTCCGGAATCAATAACTGCAGTAGATGCAAGAATAAGAATCGGGAAAACCGCATCGTTAAATAAGTAAAAATGAATTCAATACCAATATCATCAGAAATAATAGCAAAACTGGCACATGATAATAATCTCCCCGAACCCGGAAGAGGTTCTATCCGGGAGATATCACATCTGGTAGATTTAGTGGAAGCACAGACAGGGATCAGTTTTGTAAGAATGGAGATGGGCGTTCCCGGGCTTCCTGCGCCTTCAATAGGAATAGAAGCTGAAATAGCAGCACTTAAAAATGGCGTCGCTTCAATCTATCCGGATATTTCAGGAATTCCCATACTCAAGGAGGAAACATCCAGATTCATCAAACTTTTTCTGAATATAAATGTTAAACCTGAGGGATGTATACCGACAGTCGGATCGATGATGGGAGGCATGGTGACATTCCTGGTAGCCAACAGGAACGACCGGACAAAGGAGGGTTCGCTCTTCATCGATCCTGGTTTCCCTGTACAGAAACAACAGGTTAAAATGCTCGGCCACGATTATCATTCTTTCGATGTATATAATTCCAGGGGGAAGAAGCTGAAGGCGAAACTTGAATCGTACCTGAAAACAGGAAAGATATCTTCACTGGTATATTCAAATCCAAACAATCCTTCGTGGATATGCCTTACAGAAGAGGAGCTCTCAATTATCGGTGAACTTGCCACTCAATATGATGTCATTGTAATTGAAGACCTTGCATATTTCGGCATGGACTTCAGGAAGGATTATTCAACACCGGGGAAAGCTCCTTATCAGCCTACTGTTGCGCGCTATACTGACGACTACGTATTGCTGATCTCCAGCTCAAAGGTGTTCAGCTATGCAGGGCAGAGGATTGGGATGATAGCTATATCAGATCATCTTTTCACAAGATCATATCCCGATCTTTTAAGATATTATTCATCAGAAAAGTTTGGACATTCGCTTATCTTTGGCGCATTGTACGGATTATCAGCAGGTGTCTGCCATAGTGTCCAGTATGGACTTACAGCACTACTGAAGGCAGTTAATGACGGTACTTACAAATATCGTGATGACCTGCAGGAGTATGCTGAAAAAGCTGCAATAATGAAGGAGCTGTTTGTCAGAAACGGATTCAGTATTACATATGACAAGGATCTGGATGAACCAATTGCAGACGGATTTTATTTTACTGTTTCATACCCGGGAATGAAGGGAAAAGATCTGCTCAGGGAACTGTTATCATATGGTATCAGTGCAATTACTCTCGACATAACCGGCAGTGAAAGAGAAGGATTGAGAGCCTGTGTTTCGTTGGTGCCACGGCAAATGTTCGGCGACCTCGGGATCAGATTGAAGAAGTTTAATGAAGATCATCAGAATAGGAATAATTAATTAAATGAAATATGGCAAAGATAAGAGGAAGTATAGTAGTTGAAATCGACAGATGCAAGGGGTGCGAGGTGTGCATGGTTTCCTGTCCGACAGGTACGATTGCTATGGCAAAGGAGGTAAACCACAAGGGTTACTTTTATGCTTATCCTGCTCATCCGGAACTGTGCATCGGGTGCGCAAACTGCGCAATGGTATGCCCGGATGGCGTAATAACTGTTTATAAAACAAAGATATAATGGAAAAGGAATTAAGATTGATGAAGGGGAATGAAGCGGTTGCAGAAGCTGCAATCAGGACAGGCGCCGACGGTTATTTCGGCTATCCCATTACTCCCCAGAGCGAGATCCTGGAGTATCTCATGGAAGCCGATCCCTATCACACAACCGGGATGGTCGTACTTCAGGCTGAGAGCGAAGTTGCTGCCATCAATATGGTTTATGGCGGTGCAGCCTGCGGCAAGAAAGTAATGACAACATCATCCTCTCCGGGTATCAGTCTGAAACAGGAAGGGATCACATATATTGCTGGGGCCGAGTTGCCATGCCTGATCGTTAACGTTGTCAGAGGAGGACCCGGACTCGGGACCATCCAGCCTGCACAGTCGGACTATTTTCAGGCAACCAAAGGCGGAGGTCATGGTGATTATCACCTGATCGTTCTTGCTCCGGCATCGGTCCAGGAGATGGCCGATTTTGTCGAACTCGGCTTCGATCTCGCTTTCAAATACAGGAACCCTGTGATGATGCTCTCTGATGGTGCAATCGGACAAATGATGGAGAAGGTCTGGCTGAGTCCGCAAAAGGAGAGATCAAAAACAGTGCCCGCATGGGCAACCACAGGAAAACCCGCAACGAGGGACAGGATTATAATAACTTCTCTCGACCTGGATCCTAACGGACAGGAGAGATTTAACCAGAAACTGGTAGCTAAATACAATGAGATCAGGGAAAAAGAGGTTCGCTATGAGGAGTTCCAGTGCGAGGATGCTGAGTATATTCTGGTTGCTTATGGTACCAGTGCAAGGGTATGCATGAAATCGATACAGCTGGCTCGTGCACAGGGTATTAAAGTTGGCCTGCTGCGGCCGATAACACTGTTCCCGTTCCCCACTAAACGGCTGAATGAACTAGCCGGAAAGGTAAAAATGATGGTGTCTGTGGAGATGAGCGCCGGACAGATGGTTGAGGATGTGATGCTCTCGGTAAACGGAAAGGTGCCTGTTTATCATTTCGGAAGAATGGGAGGTATTGTCACAGAACCTGAAGAGGTTGTCGATTTTTTGAAATCAAAAATATAGGAGACGAGATATGGCACAAGCTACGGGAATAAAAGAGATAATAAAACCTGAGAACCTGGTTTACAGGAAGACAAAGGTTATGACTGACAATATCCTTTCGTATTGTCCTGGTTGCGGCCACGGAACCGCCCACCGAATCCTTGCTGAAATCATAGATGAAGAGGGACTGCAATCTGAAACCATCGGAATTTCGCCGGTAGGATGTTCTGTTCTGTTATACGAATTCATTGATATTGACTGGCAGGAAGCAGCACATGGGAGGGCTCCTGCCCTGGCTACGGCAATAAAGCGTCTTCTTCCTGACAAATTCGTATTTACATATCAGGGCGACGGTGACCTTGCCGCCATAGGCACTGCTGAAACCATCCATACATGCAACAGGGGAGAGAACATTCTCATCATTTTCATAAATAACGGGATTTACGGGATGACCGGAGGACAAATGGCTCCGACAACATTACCGGGGATGAAATCATCAACCTCACCATATGGCAGGGATGTGAAGCTGATGGGCAATCCGCTGAAGATGACAGATATAGTTGCCACACTTCCCGGTACATATTATGTGACCAGGCAGAGCGTTCATACTCCTGTCAATGTAAGAAAGACTAAGAAGGCGATAAGAAAAGCCGTTCATTATCAGAAGCTTAACAAGGGAACTTGTTTCATTGAGATTGTATCAAATTGTCCGTCGGGTTGGAAGATGACACCTGTTGAGGCCAATAAATGGATGGAAGCTAACATGTTTCCGTTCTATCCTCTGGGCGACCTGAAGGTACCGGCTGAAGAGAACGCACAAAAAACAACTAATTCTGAAAAAAATGACTGAAGAAATTATCATAGCCGGATTCGGAGGACAGGGAGTTCTGTCGATGGGCAAGATCATGGCATATTCGGGAGTGATGCAGGATATGGAAGTAAGCTGGATGCCGTCATACGGACCAGAAATGCGCGGGGGTACGGCAAATGTCACAGTAATTATCAGCAGTGAAAGGATAAGTTCTCCCATAATAAAACATTTCGATACAGGAATAATACTTAACCAGCAGTCGCTCGATAAATTCGAGGATTCCATCAAGCCGGGAGGTGTGCTCATCTACGACAGCAACGGGATCACACGGCACCCGGAGAGGAAGGATATAACTATTTACAGGGTAGATGCCGCAGAAGAAGCAGGTAAGATGAACAGCCCGAAGGTTTTCAACATGATCGTTCTCGGAGGCTTTCTTAAGGTGAAGCCTATAATCAGGATGGAGAATGTGGTTAAGGGATTGAAGAAATCGCTGCCTGAAAGGTATCATAATCTCATCCCGATGAACGAGACGGCTCTTCAGAGGGGAATGGAGATTATTGTGCCAGTCGCCTGACGCCGGTCGCCGGAGGCCTATTTCTCATAGAAATGCATCTCCACAATATACTTCCACACGGATAGAGGCAGGTAATATGACATATTCTTTCCATTCTTTATACCGCCCCTTATGAAAGTTCCTGAGATCTCCATCAGCGGGGCTTTAGCCCAGTGAATCTTTGCTTTTGTAAGTATCTGTTCTAGCGCGGGTGATTCAGGTCTCCTTGAATACGGCCGTGGATATACATATAAATGGTATTTTCCGATAAGCTCTTCGGCATTTTTCCATTTATGGAATGTATAAAGATTATCTTCTCCCAGAACAAGGTTAAAAATATGCTGTGGATATTTCTCTTCAAGATACGCAAGGGTATTGATTGTGTAGGATGGTGAAGGCAGCTTGAATTCTATATCCGTTGCTTTGAGCCGGTCATTGTCGCCGATGGCAAGCTGCGCCATGTAAAGACGCTGGTGATCTTCAAGAAGTGTCTCTTTTTTCTTCAGGGGATTATGGGGACTGACCACGAACCAGACCTGTTCAAGGGGAGTGAATTCAGTCATATAGCCGGCAATTGCCAGGTGTCCTAAGTGGATCGGGTTGAAGGATCCGAAGTATAAACCGATTTTAGCCATTTTTTTTTATTTGAGACCCTCCTTCCCGTTCCCCCCAGGGGGGGAAGGCTTCATTGTGCTCCTTCCCCCTTGGGGGAAGGCAGGGTAGGGGGTTTTAATTATTAATAAAACTAAATACTATATTATATACATCATTTTCAGCCTGTTCTAGTCTGTCGTTCACCACTATATTATCAAACTGATCTGCCAGCTTCATTTCTTCGGTTGCCTTGGCAACTCTCATATTGATTTTCTCCGGGCTGTCAGTCCCCCTGCGCTGTAATCTCTTTTCAAGTTCTCCGGTTGAAGGGGGCATTATAAAAATTGAAATTGCATCATGTCTGAAGATATCCTTCAGGTTAATTCCTCCCTTCACATCTACATCGAAAAGAACATGATTGCCATGTGACCAGATGCGGTCGATCTCGCTTTTAAGAGTACCATACAACTGATCTTTGTACACCTCTTCCCACTCAATAAAGGCGCCTTCACCAACTCTTTTCCTGAAATCGCCGACACTCATGAAATAGTATTCGCTACCGTTTTTCTCCCTGCCTCTCGGAGCCCTGGTTGTGGCTGAAATTGAGAATTCAAGGTTTATCCCGCTTTGGAGAAGATGTCTTATTATTGTCGACTTGCCCGCTCCCGACGGAGCTGATATTATGACGAGTTTACCTTTCATTGATTTTCTTCGTTTGCCCCGGCCCTAAAGAGTGCGAAGAAAATCAATTACTCCCTTTAGGGAAGGGGCAAATAATTGATTTTCGAGCACACTTATATTCATTCTATAAAACGTTAAGTGATTGTTCCTTGATCTTTTCCAGTTCATCCTTCATCATAACCACCAGTTTTTGGATAGATGCGTCATTGGCTTTTGATCCGATAGTGTTTACCTCACGGCCTATTTCCTGTGAAATGAAATTCAGGATCTTGCCGTTAGGAGGTAGTGATGCTATTTTTTCAAGGAAATATTCACAGTGTTTTTTCAGTCTTACTTTCTCCTCGTTGATATCGAGCTTTTCAAGGTAGAATATGAGCTCCTGTTCGAACCTGTTCTTGTCGATGTTTTCAGTCCCGACATTTTCAGCCAGCGAAGCATTAAGTCTCTCTCTTATCTTTTTTATCCTGTCGCCTTCAAATTCCTCGATACCCTGAAGAAGGGTAAGTATTTTCCCGATTGCTCTTATCAGGTCGGCTTCAAGTGATTTTCCCTCTTCGATCCTGTAACCGTCGAGCTGATCGATAGCCTCATTAAGTTTTTCCCTGACCCTTATCCACTCTTCCTCTTCTAGTTCAGGTTTTTCTGTTTTAAGGGCATCAGGCAGTCTCATTATTGTTGAAAGAAGCTGGTCGTCGGCATTTATATTCAGCTCACCGGCGATCTCCTTAAGCTGGCTAAAATAATTTTTTACCACACTCTTGTTGATCACGGGAACGATCTCGCTGTCGAACACATCGAAATTGATTGTAAGGTCGATCTTTCCGCGGTCGAGTTTCTGGCTTATAAGATTTCTCATCTCTGATTCCTTCTCCTTGTAGAGCCATGGAAGCCTGGCATTCAGGTCAAGTGATTTCGAGTTAAGCGATTTTATCTCGATGGATATTTTTTTCTGAGGTATTTCGGCAACTGACTTGCCATAGCCTGTCATGGATTTTATCATCTCCTGATGGATTGAAAATATGCTGAAAGTTATATATTCTAGGTATATTTCACAACAGCAGGGTAGTTAACCTGTTTTCAGATCCTCTCCATCTCCACCGTAAAATGCCTCAGTATCGGCGCTTCGCTGACGATTCTCAGACCTTTTTTTATTGAGTCTTTGCGGTCGAAGACATTTTTTACCACTGCAGCCACATAATCCATGTGATTGTCGGTATATACTCTTCTGGGAATTGCCAATCTGACCAGTTCCTTGCCTGAAAACCTGTTCTCACGTGTGACAGGATCACGGTCGGCCATCAATGTTCCGATTTCGGTACCCCTGATGCCTCCTTCAATATAAATCTCCACGCAAAGCGCCTGCGCAGGGAACTCCTCATCAGGTATTTGTGGAAGGAATCGCTTAGCGTCGATGAATATTGCATGTCCCCCGAATGGCTCCAGCACAGGGATCCCATACTCTTTCATCTTTGATCCAAGGTAATCTGTCTGGCCAATCCGTGAGCTGAGAAACTCATAGTCGGTGCCTTCATAAAGCCCCTGTGCCAGCGCGTTCATATCGCGACCCGACATGCCCCCGTAGGTTATGAAGCCCTCATAAATAATATTATACGTAGAAGCGTTACGAAATGTTTCATCATCCCTGAAGCCGATAAACCCTCCCATATTCACAATAGCATCTTTTTTAGCGCTCATTGTCATGCCGTCGGCATAAGAGAACATTTCAAGGGCAATCTCCCTTATTGTTTTATCAGCATATCCTTCCTCCCTGGTTTTTATGAACCAGGCATTTTCAGCAAACCGGGCGGAATCGAGAAAGAACTTAACTCCATATTTATCGGCAAGACCTCGTATCCCTCTAAGATTTGCCATGCTCACCGGCTGTCCGCCCGCAGTATTGTTGGTAATTGTGACTATTATGCAAGCAATCTTCTCACGGGGATTTTTTTTGAGCACATCTTCGAGCTTGTCGAGATCCACATTTCCCTTGAACGGATCCCATTTTGTAAAGTCAGAGGCAATATCAACCGTGCAATCAACCGGGATAGCTTTCCTGAATTCAATATGTCCCTTTGTTGTATCGAAATGGGAGTTGCCCGGCACAAGGTCACCCTCCCTGACAAGTACCGAAAACAATACATTCTCGGCGGCTCTGCCCTGGTGTGTCGGCAGGAAATATTTGAATCCCGTGATTTCCGCAACTGCATTTTTCAGATTATAATATGAGGATGCACCTGCATAGCTCTCATCGCCGAGCATGAGCACCGACCATTGCCTGTCGCTCATTGCACCTGTTCCGGAATCAGTGAGAAGATCAATTGTAACCTGTTCCGACTTCAGATTGAACATGTTGAAACGGGCATCGCTTATCCATTTCTCTCTCTGGTCTCTTGTGCTTGTATACACAGGTTCGACCATTTTGATCTTATAAGGTTCTATGAAAGGGAGTTCCATTTTCTAAATGTATTATTATATCAGTATTTTTTTTGGATCTCTCCCCCTCTTTGCTTCAGCAGAGAGGGGGCGGGGGGTGAGTACGTGAAAAGCTTTTTAACCGCAAAGTGCGCAAAGGGTGTCCGCAAAGGACGCAAAGAACTGTGACCTGAGGTCAACAGAATCCGAAGAAATCGCGGTTTTTGATATTCCTGTATATGTTGACAGGCCAGTTTTCCGTTATCGGAACGGTGAACATTCTTTTCGGCTTTTTATTTTGCGTAAAATTAATAGTATTTTGCGACAAATTCAATAAGTAAACTTATTAGAAAAACAGGTAATAATGTCCATAATATTTAAACGGTTATTTTCCGTTCTGTTGTTTGCAGGTTTTTGTATATCAGGATCTTCCCAGGATAACAAAAACACAGGCGGTCTGCCGGGACCAATACTTGACACTCTTAAAAAGGGCGGATACGTTTTCAGTGAACCGCAGAAATCCGATTCAATTGGTCTTGACAATAATCAGGCAATTGAGTTCCTGAAACGTAGATTGAGACCTCAATACTGGAAGGATCCGGCTGATCCCTTAAGAATAGCTATTGGTCAGCTTATATTTGAGGTTTCACATAATCCATATGATTCCGCTGAAGTCTTCCTCAGGAAGTATCCATTCGATTCGCTTAATGTGGGCTGGGATAAATTCTATATCTGGGAGCCGCTGAACCTTACATTGCCTGAAAGCGGGAAAGATACCTCTATCCTGATAGTCATTGATACTCTCAAAGAAGTTACTTCGGATTATCCGGGTTTTCCATATACATACTACGAATATCCCTACCAGAGTGATTCGGTCAGGACTTCGGTGAATCTTCTTATGAATTATCTGGAGGCACGTGATTCAAGTATCGTTTATTTTACAGGAATTGGTAATGAGATAACTCCCATATGGCTTAATTCAAAGTCGGATATGATGAAGAGATACTGGCTCAAAACCGATCTGTATGATTCCGTGACAGTCTGGATTGGCTCTCAGTCGAAAAACACAATCGCACTCTATCTTGAAAATGGAATAAGTTTTATCAGGCCGGCCAAGCAACAGCTTTACACTAATGCAAAAGTTGATGTTCAGGAGATCGACAGGTCTAAATTGCAGGAAATAAAGAAGATAACGATAAAACCACAATACTGGAAGTATCGTTCGGAAGCTTCTTTTGCACTTAACCAGGCATCTCTGACCAACTGGGTCAAGGGAGGAGAGAGCAGTGTTTCGACATCACTTGACATAACAGGCTTTGCAGACTATAGCAACAAGCAACTAAAGATCACTTCAAATAATTTCGCAAGGCTTAAATATGGGCTTATCTGGAGCGACGAGAATGGCATCAGGAAAAACCTCGACCTGCTTGAAACAAATTCCAAACTAAACCACAAAGCCTTCGGAAAGTTTGACTTCAGTGCTATCCTTCTTTTCAAAACACAGATTGCTAAGGGATTTACATATCCGACAGATACAACAAGAACACTTGTGTCTAAATTCATGAACCCGGGAATTCTGACTGTGGGATTGGGGCTTGACTACAAACCAGACAAATTCACTTCTATAAACTTCTCACCTCTCTCATACAAGGGAACCTTTGTGACTGACACAACCGGAATCAAGGGGAAAAATGCAATCGACCAGACAAAATATGGCGTGCCGGCAGATAAACGGGCAAAGAATGAACCCGGAGCAAGCTTCATGATAACCCATGAGTTTAAACCTATAAAAAAACTTGCAATCACCAACAGGCTTCAGCTCTTTACCAATTATATCAATAATCCGCAGAATATTGACATCGACTGGGAGATGATCGCTACTGCAAACCTGAACTGGTTTACGGATGTAAGGCTTAACACTCACCTGATCTTTGATGATGATACAAAATCCCTTCTTTATGACAAGGATAAAAATCCTGTTATGGGACCCGATGGCAAGCAGAAGAAAACAGCCAGGATCCAGTTCAAGGAATTACTGGGATTCTCGTTTATTTTCAGATTTTAGTGGCAGCTTAAAGCGCTTTCTGGTAAATGCGGAATTTCTTGGCAATCTTTCCGCCGACTCTTTCGTACTCGGCCCTCATCCTGGAATTGTTTTCAAGAACCAGGTGACTATCAATTACTTCCATCCTGTGCTTGATAGCTGATTCAAGAATCTTTACACCCATAAGAACATCGATACCTTTTCCCCGGTATTCTTTCCTGACTCCGCCGAGCATCATCATAAGCTTCTTTGACCTCTTTGATTCTTGCAGGACCTTAAATATGCCAAATGGAAGAAGCCTGCCATTGCATGCTTTAATGCCCTTGCTCATGTCCGGCATACTGATGGCAAATCCTATCAGTTTGTTGTCGGCTTCTGCTACTTTTATGAATTTTGGATCAAGGATCGGTAAATACCGGTTTGCAAATTCGACTTTTTCCTTATCGTTGAGAGGAACAAATCCATAGATCTCCATAAAGGTGTCATTCATAAGTTCGAGGACAGGTATAATATATGGTTTGAGCTCTTTCTTTTTTGTAAACTCAATTAACCTGTAACTTTCTGTTTTTTCAACTCTTGAAAGCACTTTCTGGTAGATGAGCGGCAGCTCATCAGGCATTTTTATAAGATAATCAATAAGATCGATCTTTTTTTCATAACCTTCACCCACTATAAGGTCGACCATATATGGAGAGTTGTTGGCGATGGTTATAAGCTGAGGATATTCAAATCCTTCGATCTGGAATCCCTGAGGATCTTTGTCAGAAAAACCAAGCGGACCTACTATCATCGACATTCCCTTTTTCCTTGCCCAATCTTCAGCGCTGGCAATAAGTGCATGGAAAACTTCTTTATCGTTATAGCATTCCATAAAGCAAAATCGGCCATGGTTTTCCTTGTGGATCTCATTGTATCTGTTATTGACCAATGCCATTATCCTTCCAACCGATGTGTTCCCCTTATAGGCTAAAAGAAGTATGGCATCTGCATATTTATAGGATTTATTCTTCTTTTTATTGAACAGAAGCCTTTCATCCATATAAATGGGAGGGAGCCAGTTGGGTTCATCCTTATGTACTTTCTCGGGAAGGTAAATGAAATCGTGAAGCTGTTTTGAGGTGACCACCTCTTTTATTATTACATCTTCCATGTTAAGTTTTTTACTGCACCAAGTAACAAAAAAAAACGGTATGGATGTCAGTTGATGATCATTATTAACCTTTCATCAGCTCCTGACCAACATATCAAGAATGACAAATATTGCAAAGATTATGCTGGCTATTCCATTCGTTGTTCCGAATGCAAGCGTTACGCGGCTCAGATCATCATGTTTCACAATAAAATGCTGATAAACAAGCAATAAGGAGAATACTGATGCTCCTGTCCAGAACCAGATGCCGCCTTTCCCGAGATATCCGGCCAGCAGAACCAGAATGAAGGTTATCGCATGCACGGCTATTGAAACCATAATTGCATTTTTTCTTCCTGAGAATGAAGGCATTGAGTGCAGTTCATTTGACCTGTCAAATTCATCATCCTGCAGGGCGTAGATAATGTCAAACCCGCTTACCCAGGTAAGAACTATCAATGAATAGATTATCGGCAATAGTGCAAAAGTGCCGGTTACAGAAATATATGCGCCAACAGGGGCAAGACTTAATCCGAGCCCAAGGATGAAATGGCACAGGGCTGTAAAACGTTTTGTGAGACTGTAGCCAAGTATTACCAGCAATGCAACCGGAGAAAGGAATAGTGTCAGCCTGTTGATGAAACCCGTGGTGACAATGAAGAATATCGCATTTACTATCACGAAAATTGTCGCTGACTTTTTGCTGATTATTCCTGAGGGCAATTCCCTGCTTTTTGTCCTGGGATTGAGGGCGTCGTAATCTTTATCAGCCACCCTGTTGAATCCCATAGCTGCATTGCGCGCCAGCACCATGCAAAGTATTATCAGAAGAAGGAGTCTGAGGCTGAAATCGTGTCCGTCGGAAAGAACGGCCAGTGAAAATCCTATGAGTGCGAAAGGCATGGCAAAGACAGTATGGCTGAACTTTACCAATAACAGGTAGTTCTTTACCGATCGGAAGAAAGATTTCATAGTTCGAGGATCTTTCGAAAAGCTTCGAAGCTTTCGTCATCAAAGGCAACGAATATTACCCTCTCAGGATAGGAATTCTTTAAAAGGAACCTGCGTGTTTCATTAATCGCTATTACTGCCGCGAGATCTTTAGGAAATCCGTACACACCTGTTGAAATGCCTGGAAATGCAATAGTCCGGACTTTCTTGTCTTTTGCCAGCTTTAAGCTTGACTGGTAGCATGAGGCAAGCTGTTCAGGCTCATCGCGGTAACCTCCAAACCAGACAGGGCCTACAGTATGTATTATGTACTTTGCCTTCAGGTTATAGCCGCCTGTGATCTTTGCTTCGCCGGTGTCACAGCCATTGAGCTTTTCGCACTCGGAAAGCAGTTCAGGTCCGGCAGCTTTATGAATTGCTCCGTCAACACCACCGCCGCCACGAAGGGATGCGTTTGCCGCATTTACAATGGCATCAACATTTATATGGGTGATATCTCCCTTTATTATTTCCAGCCTGTTCTTCTTCATCACCTTATCCTGGCATTAAGTTCTTTTTCGAAAGCGCCGGCAAGGCTGTTCATTACTTTTTCTATACTCTTATCTGTCAGCGTTTTAAGATCGTCCCTGAGAATAAAACATACAGCATACGACTTTTTATTATCTCCGAGTGAGTCGCTTTCATAAACATCAAAAAGGTCGACTGACTTAAGTAAATGCTTCTCTGTCTGGAATGCTATATCTCTTATCTGGACAAACCTGACGCTTCTGTCGATAAGTAGAGCAAGGTCTCTTCTTACCCATGGATATTTAGGCAATTCGCTGTACGATAAGGTATGATCTTTAATGGCGGTAAGAACGGTATCCCATTCAAAATGCGCATAATAAACATCCTGTCCGATATCGAATTTAGCAAGATACTCTTTTGATATACGGCCTGACTCTGCCAAGTGTTTGTTCTTGAATGACCAGGTGACCGATTCGGCAAAGTATTTTCTGCTGCTTTCGCTTTTAGGCAGATCATCGGGATCAAGACCAAGGCGGGAAAGGATCATTTCGACCGTTGATTTAATGTGGAAGAAGGTTGTTTCTTCCGGCTTGCTGTTCCACCGCTTCAGCCCGGTATTCCCGGAAAGAAAAATGTCAAGTGACATTTTCTCGGTATAATCATTCACTGAGGGAACAGGCTTTCCATGGCTCAGGTTAAAATAACAATTGCCGAATTCATAAAGCCTCAGGTCAGGATTCTGCCTGTTGATGTTCCATGCCACCGAGCTGAGACCTCCGAACAGAAGCGACTGCCTCATTGCATTGAGATCTGAACTGAGAGGATTGGCGAGCATCACAAGCTGGTCCCGGTTGAAGTCTCCATTCTCGTAAAATGCTGCAGGATTAAGCGAATTGCACATTATCTCGCAATATCCGTTGGCTGTAAGCATATCGGAAATAATGTTTATGATCTTTTCCTTATCCGGCTTCTCTGGTGAATAAAGAGTTGAATTTACATGATCATCGATCTCGATATTATTATACCCGTAAATCCTGAGTATCTCTTCAATCACGTCAGCTTCGCGCTGGACATCTACCCTGTATGCAGGGATCTCAAGAGTCAGATTGTCGCCATTCTCCCTGAGTATATTTATTTCAAGCAAACCGAGTATCTTCTTAATTAACTGAGGATCAATTTGCTTGCCTATCAGTCTTGTGATAAAGCGATAGCTGACATCAATTTTCTTCCTCTCGATTTTTTCGGGATAGATATCAACAATGTCAGATGATATTTTTCCTCCTGCCAGTTCTTTGATAAGCATTATTGCCCGTTTCAGCGCCCAGACGGTGATCTCGGGATCTGCGCCTCTTTCAAACCTGAATGAAGCATCAGTATTCAGCCCGTGCCGTCTTGCAGTCTTCCTGATTGCAACTGGATTGAAATAGGCGCTTTCAAGGAAGATATTAATGGTCGACTCAGTAACTCCCGACTTAATGCCTCCGAAGACTCCGGCTATGCACATCCCTTCCTTCGTGTTGCATATCATGAGGTCTTTTGAAGAGAGGTTTCTTTCCGCTCCGTCGAGCGTGATGAACTTTGATTTGTCGGGAAGATTCCTGATTATGACCTTTTTTCCTTCAATTTTGTCTGCGTCGAATGCATGCAGGGGCTGGCCTATTTCGTGCTGAACAAAGTTCGTAATGTCGACGACATTATTTATTGGATTGAGTCCTATTGCTTTCAGCTTATTCTTAAGCCATTCCGGCGATTCTCCGATTGTTACACCGCTGATGGTTATGCCTGTATACCTTGGGCAATCAACTTTATTTTCAATTACGACATCATAATGATTGTCGTTATTGTCGGACTTGAAATCATCAACTGAAGGTTTTTCCGGTTTCTTTGTAAGACCTTCATTTATGCACAGATATGCAGCCAGATCCCTGGCAACTCCATAATGTGATCCGCTGTCGATTCTGTTGGGAGTAAGGCCTATCTGAAATATTGTGTCACTGGTTATACTGAAATAATCGGCAGCCGGTGTTCCGGGAACTGCATCTTTGTCTAGGACCAATATTCCCTCATGCATGGTGCCGAGTCCGAGTTCATCTTCTGCACATATCATCCCTTCGGAAAGTTCTCCCCTGATCTTCGTCTTTTTTATTTCAAGGCTTTCGTCGCCCTTGTACAGCACTGTGCCAACGGTTGCGACGGGCACTTTCTGTCCTGCAGCCACATTTGGTGCTCCGCAGACGATATGCAAATGCTCGGAAGTACCGATATTTACAGTTGTAAGGGAAAGTTTGTCAGCTTCAGGATGTTTTTTGCAGGTAAGGACTTCACCAATGACAACACCTCTGAGTCCGCCCTTTACTGATTCCCACTCCTCCGTTGCTTCAACCTCGAGGCCTATGCCTGTGAGGATGACAGATAGTTTGCGGGGTTCAATATCGATGTCGAGGTAATCCTTAAGCCAGTTGTAAGAGATCTTCATTTTTTAACAGTAAATAGAGAAAGCACAAATATAAAGTATTTTATTTAACCACGGATTTCACGGAGCTCACGGAGAATGCACGGATTTGATCCGTGTAAATCCGTGTTTTCTGTGGTGAAAAAAAGTTTATTTCCCTTACCCTTTATTAGCTATATTTGCAAACAAACTACATTTTATGGTTATTGAGAAAAACGACAAACTGATACTTCTTACAAATGACGATGGCTTGTATGCTGCCGGATTAAAGACGCTGCTTGAGGTTATGGAGGAATTCGGCAAGGTCATCCTTATATCAACGATGGAGAGCCAGTCAGGGATGTCGCAGGCGCTTACGGTTAAGACACCTCTGCGGGTCAAGCTTCTTGAGGAAAGTGATAAACATAAGATATATGCATGTAACGGCACACCGACCGACAGCGTAAAACTGGCTGTCAATCAGTTACTTGAAAGGGTCCCTGATTATGTTGTATCAGGTATAAATCATGGAGCCAACGCGTCAGTCAGCGTTCTCTATTCAGGTACCATGGCTGCTGCGCTTGAAGGATGCCTTTACGGAATAACCTCGGTAGGTTTTTCACTAAACAGCTTTTCACCTGCTGCCGATTTTTCGGTGTGCAAGGATTATATAAGGATCGTGATGAAAAAGCTTGAGTCTGAGCCTTTGCCTCCGGGGATATGTCTGAATGTCAATATTCCCGCAGTGGAGGCAGAAAAGATCAGAGGCATAAAGATTTGCAGACAATCGAAGGGCAACTGGAAGGAAGAGTTTGAAAAGAGAAAAGATCCGATGGGGAAAACATACTACTGGCTGACAGGTTTTTTCAATAACCACGAGCCTGAAGCTCAGGATACAGATGAGGCGGCACTGGCAAACAATTATGTTTCAGTAGTTCCGGTATCTGTGGATATGACCGCCCACTGGTATTTAGATAAACTCAGAGAGAGATTCGGTAAATGAAGATAACCGAAAAATATGATAAAATTCTTACAGGAGTGATTTCAGGCCTTCTGCTGCCGGTAATTATAGCATTCTTCATTTTTATTTTCGCCAAAGGTGATCCCGGTCTTCATGAATGGTTCAGGAGGATTGAGATGGCAGGAATAGAGACGCATATTATTTATCTCTCTGTCTTTCCGAATTTTCTCATTTTCCTTCTTTTCAACCATTTTGATATGCTGCGGGCACTTCGCGGAGTGCTTGGCATAACAATAGCCTGGGCTGTTGTTGTATTTCTGATCAAATTATTTTAATGAGATACTTTATTATAGCCGGAGAGCAATCGGGTGATCTTCACGGATCAAACCTGATCACGGAACTTCATGCTGCCGATAAGTCTGCAGAGGTGATCTGCTGGGGAGGCGACCTTATGGAATCTGCCGGCGCTGAACTTCTGATGCACTACCGGGAAACCGCATTCATGGGATTTACCGTCATTCTGAAGAATCTTGGGACTATTTCACACAACCTTAATATATGTAAAAGGCAGATTACGGAATATAAACCTGATGTAATAATCCTGATTGATTATCCGGGATTCAACCTGAGGATTGCGAAGTTCGCCAAAGAAGCCGGTTTCAGGGTATTCTATTATATATCTCCCAAATTCTGGGCATGGAATGAGAGAAGAGTGAAGAATGTGAAGAAGTATGTAGACAGGATGTTCATCATTTTCCCCTTTGAGACGGAGTTTTACAGGAAATATGACATACTGGTAAAGTACCACGGCAATCCCCTGGTTGATGAGATTGAAAATAAAAAAGCCACAATGCCCTCAAGGGAAGAAATAATCAGCTCATTACAGCTTGGTAAAAAGCCTGTAGTGGCCATGCTTGCCGGCAGCAGGAAGCATGAGGTTAAGTTTATCCTGCCTCAGATGATCAGGATTGTAAAGCATTTTCCTGAATATCAGTTTGTTCTGGCCGGCGTTAAAAACATGCCGGATGAAATCTATCAGAAAATCATTGGTGACCAGCCAGTCAGGCTCATTAAGGAAAAAACATACGAAATTCTGAGCGTCGCTGAGGCAGCTCTGGTAAAGTCGGGCACCGCAACTCTTGAAGCAGCGCTTTTCGGAGTTCCTGAGGTTGTATGTTACAAGGGTGATTTCTTCTCAATGCTGATAGCCCTGATAATGATGAAAGTCAAATACATCTCACTTGTTAACCTGATAATGAATAAGGAAGTAGTAAAAGAAATCCTGGGATACGACGTTAATGAAAAGAATATACTCAGAGAACTAAGATCAATTTTGCCGGGAGGTGATAAAAGAGAAAGGATGATTGAAGATTATAAGGTATTGACTGCAAGGCTTGGTCCGGCCGGAGCATCTGCCAGGATTGCCAGAGAAATGTTTTATGAACTGAAATCAAAAGTTACAGGTATTAATTAAAAATCTGTGAAGATCAGCGTGATCTGCGGGAAAAGTTCTCCCGCAGATTTCGCAGATTATCGCTGATAAGAAATTCAGGCTATGTATTTTAGAACTTTTCTCTGGATAACACTATTTTTTTTAATTAAGGGCAACTCGCTTTCAGCCCAGGTGAGGATCCGGATCTTTGCAAACCAGTCTCCTGAATCAGCCATTTTCTCTGTTACAGCAGGTGAATATGAACTTATAACCTTTTCCGGGAATAACTGGATCGTTAAATCAGGCACCCTGGTAGCCATTTCGAAATTTAAAGAGAGGCTTGCTGTCAAGGTTATGAACGATAATACGGTCGTCTGCGATTCAGTTTTACTTGCGGGAAGAACCGGCAGGGATATCTTCTCTCTCAGGATATTTGGAAATACTCCGTTAAGGCAAACTTATTCGGGCGATCTTCAATGTCTTCCTGACCTTAATACCCTAATGTTTATTAACATCTGCGATATTGAATCATATATCGCAGGCGTGGTTAAATCCGAAGGAGGATCCGGTAAAAATCCTGAATACTTCAAGACACAGGCAGTTATTGCAAGAACATATATGTACAGGTATATGGAGAAGCATGCTGCCGACCATTTCAATCTTTGCGACAACACTCATTGTCAGGCATTCAATGGACTGACAGGTGATTCCATGATCATAAAAGCAGCTCTCGATACCAGGGGAGAGTTGATCCTCGGACCGGACACCCTGCCTATAATTGCAGCATTCCACTCCAATTGCGGAGGCGAAACAGCGCCTTCGGAAGATGTATGGCTTACTCCTCAGCCTTATCTTAAGAAAGTTACAGATCCGCATTGCCTGGCATCACGCAATGCAAAATGGAGTCTTACCAGGAACATTGACGAGTGGACGGAGTACCTTAAGAAATCGGGATTTACTGGAGATGCTTCATTGTTAAATTTTTCACAGATCACAAGATCAACAGATTATAAGGCAGGAACCTTTTCACTGCCGCTCAGACAGATAAGGAACGACTTCAATCTGAGATCGACATTCTTTTCGGTCTCTGTTGCCGGAGATTCGGTGATCTTTAAGGGAAGAGGATATGGTCATGGTGTCGGTTTGTGTCAGGAGGGTGCTATGGAAATGGCAGCGAAAGGATTCAATTACAGGCAAATAATAGGGTTCTATTATACAAATGTAAGGATAATTACAATAAACCCCCTAATCCCCCTGAAGGGGGACTAATGACTGTATGGATTTAGACCCCCTTTAGGGGGGCATGGGGGGCGATTAAAAAATGATTATTTTTGCCAATCATCTTTGTGTATGCTTGCAATTTTCAGGAAAGAGATAAGAGGATTTTTCAGCAGCCTGACGGGTTATATTGTGATCATCGTCTTCCTTCTGGTAAACTCCCTGTTCATGTGGGTACTTCCCGGCGAGCTCAACATACTCGACAGCGGATATGCAGGACTGGATACACTCTTCTTCCTTTCGCCATGGGTTTTTCTTTTCCTCGTTCCTGCTGTAACCATGAGGATGATCGCAGAAGAGAAACGTCTTGGGACAATCGAGCTGTTATATTCAAAACCTGTGACTGAAAGAGAAATTATCTGGGGAAAGTACCTTGCCTCAGTGGCACTCGTACTCTTGTCTTTGCTGCCATGCCTTGTCTATTTTTTTTCGGTTTATGCTCTTGGAGAAACTCCGGGCAATCTCGATCAGGGTGGTACATGGGGAGCATTTATCGGCCTCTTTTTCCTTGCGGCAATTTACGCTTCAGCCGGCATATTTGCTTCGTCGCTTACTGATAACCAGGTTATTGCATTTATTTTAGCACTACTCATATGTTTCATTATGTTCATGGGATTTGACTCATTTGCCTATCTGCCCGGGCTAAAAAAGATAGATCAGTTTATAATAAGCTTCGGGATAAATGAACACTATAAATCGATGAGCAGAGGCGTCATCGACATAAGAGATATTGTATATTTTATTGCAGTCTCGGTCATTTTTAATGAAGCAACAAGGTTTGTGCTGATCTCACGGAACTGGAGGAAAAAGAGTTGAGACATGGCTGAAAACAAGGTCATTGGGAATATGAAGATTAAGAGCTGGATCCTGTTCGTCCTGATCATTGGTGCTATTATACTTGTCTCTTCTGCCGCTGGATTAATTAGGCTCAGGCTCGATCTTACCGAAGATAAAAGATATACGCTTTCTGAACCTGCGCGTACAATACTTGACGGACTTGAGAATGACGTCTATATCCAGGTTTACCTCGATGGTGAAATGCCGATTCCTCTTAAAAGGTTGAAGAAATCGATGCAGGAAATTCTTGAAGAATTCAGGATTGAATCAGGAAGGCATATCGACTATGAGTTCATAAATCCTGCCGATGCAGGCAATGCTCAGCAGAGACAGGCGAAGTATGAGGTACTTATCAGCAAGGGCCTCAACCCGGTCAATATTATGGCAGGCGACGACGAGGGTGGCTCAAACCAGAAGATGATATTTCCAGGGATGATAATAAACTATAATGGCATTGAAATGCCACTCGATTTCCTGAAGAACAATCAATCAGCCTCTTCTGAACAGAATATCCTTCACTCAGTGGAAGGTCTTGAATATGAGATGATACAGACCATTGCCACCATCACTTCCGATACTATCTACCGGGTTGCATTCCTTGAAGGGCATGGGGAACTTCCGGAGCTTGAGGTCGCAGATATTACACGGAGCCTTGCAAAATATTTTACAATCGACAGGGGTTCCATTGGAGGCAGGCAGGGGATACTTGACCATTATGCTGCAATAATCATTGCAGGGCCGACGAAAGAATTCAGTGAGGCTGATAAATTGGTCATAGATCAGTATATTATGAACGGTGGAAAAGTTTTATGGCTTTTTGAGGAGGTGGCAGTTATTACAGATTCTCTGATCTATGGGGAGACAGTCGGTCTTTATTACCCTCTCAATATCGAGGATCAGCTTTTCATATATGGTGCCAGGGTTAATCCTGAAATTGTCCAGGATATTGATTGTATGGTCATCCCGCTTACAGTTCTTACTGGACCGGAGAACAAGCAGATTGTACCTGCTCCCTGGATTTATTATCCGCGTCTTTTTCCGAAGACAAACCATCCGATAACCAGGAACCTTAACAGGGTTACCGGAAAATTCGTCAATACTCTTGATACCGTAGGTCTTGATCCGGCAATTGTAAAAACCGTACTCTTAACCACATCCGAATTTTCAAGGACAGTTTCGCCTCCATTAAGGATAAGCCTGAAAGAGGCAGAACTTACACCTGTTGAGACAGATTACAACAAGTCAAACATTCCGGTTGCATTACTGCTTGAGGGAGTATTTCCATCGGCTTTCAGGAACCGGATGACCGGGAATCTTGTTTCCGGTAACAATTTCACTCTTAAAACCCGGAGTGTCAGTACCAAAATGATCGTAATCGCCGACGGCGATATAATCAGAAATGATATCCAGAGATCGGGCACATCATCCGGATTTTTCCCGCTGAGCAAGGACAGGTATACCGGTGAGGTATTAGGCAACAGGGATTTCCTTGTAAACTGTGTAAATTACCTTATCGATGATAACGGACTTATGGAGCTCAGATCGAGGGAGGTAAAACTAAGGCTTCTGGACAAACCAAAGGTAAAGGCCGGGAAAACGATGTGGCAACTGGTAAATGTCGCAGGTCCGGTACTGTTAGTAATACTGGCCGGAGTAATTTACAGCTTCTTCAGAAGAAAGAAATACACAAGATATTGAAATTGGATAAGTTAGTTTCAAGGAATATTTCACTTACAGTTCTGCTCGTATCTGTTCTTGTCATTGTTATTTTATTAAGAAGCAGGACTCCCTTCGGCAAGGACAATGCTTCTTTTATTTCAATGCCCAGGAAGGAGATAACCCGGATTGAATTTACAGGAAAGGGAGAAAAGCTTGTGCTTGAAAGAAACGGAAATACCTGGATAGTAAACGGAAAGAGCGAAGCACGGAGAAGCGGGATGGCTTTCATTGAACGGATCCTGACGGAAATAAAGATTAAGTCACCGGTATCGCCCGGTCTGTTCGAAGAGGAGATAATAAAGAAAAATATTGAGCCTGTGAGGGTCAGAGTATTCGAGAAAAAAAGGCTGCTTAATTCTTTTCTTGTTTTCAAGACCGGTTCGAACCTTTATGGTAATATCATGAAGATCACGGATAAATCAAAACCTTTCATTACATATGTTCCGGGATATGAAGGAGATATAGGCTCGGGATTTACCCTGAATGAATTGTTCTGGGTACCTTATACTGTTTTTAATCTTCTTCCTTCAGAGATATCTTCAGTGGAATTTGATAATATGGCCGATCCGTCTTCATCATTTACTATTACAGTCAAAAACAATGTGTATTCGCTGTCGGATGCAAACAATAAAGCAAACGGGGGGGATTCATCGCGTGTGCGGCGCTATATCTCATACTTCACGTTTGTGCCATTTGAAAGCTGGGCGCTCGGTTTATCTGCTGAGGAGAGCGCAAAGATCAGATCAGTAAACCCGATATTCAGGATAAGTGTCAGGAAATCAGACGGCACTGAAAAAGTACTGACATTGTGGGAAAAAACAAACAGCGAAACCGGCGAAAAAGATAGTGACAGGCTCTGGGGAAAGACCGGAGACAGGGAGGATCTCTTCATCCTGAGGTATTTTGATGTTGACCCTCTGCTAAAGAAGAGAAGCTATTTCATTACAGAATAATTTTTGTTTGAAGGAATATATTTTTTTTGTAATATTGATAATTGGGAATTGGGCGGATGTATCTGCTCAATTTGTTCATAATGAAATAGATAGATAAAACAATTAACTTAGAACTCAACTTAAACCGAAAACAATATGAAATTTGTAGTGTCCAGCACTGAGCTTCTTGGTCATCTGCAGGCCATCAGCAGGGTAATCAGTTCGAAGAATACACTTCCTATTCTTGATAATTTCTTATTTAACCTGAGCGGAAATGATCTTGAGATAACCGCATCCGATCTTGAGTCGACGCTTATAACCAGGATGAAACTGGAGAATACACAGGGCGACGGAATGATTGCCCTCCCGGCAAGGATACTGCTCGACACTCTAAAGGAGTTCTCAGCTCAGCCGCTTACATTCGATATCAACATCGACACAATGGCAGTGGTTATAAGCTCAGAAAACGGTAAATTCAATGTCATGGGACAGAACGGAGTCGATTTTCCGGCACTGCCCTCAATTAAGAAAGATAAAAAGTTCTCTTTCACCATCAATGCCGATATCATGCTTGCGGGCATAAGCAAGACTCTCTTTGCTACTGCCGACGATGAGCTCCGTCCCGTAATGGGAGGGATCTTCATTGAAGCATCAACCGACAAAATAACTTTTGTGGCTTCCGATGCCCATAAGCTGGTGAGATATCAGAGAAGCGACGCTCATGCCGATGACAATGCTTCATTCATTCTTCCGAAAAAGCCGGCATCGCTCCTGAAAAACATTCTTCCCCGCGAAGAGGGTCCTTTTAAAGTGGAATTCGATGATAAAAATGCATTCTTCAACCTTAATGAATATAAAGTAGTATGCCGCCTTGTTGAAGGCAATTACCCTAATTACAATTCAGTCATTCCAAAGAATAATCCACGGAAGATCACCATCGACAGGGTTGAGTTTTACAACACGCTTAAGAGAGTGTCCGTGTTCTCTAACCAGGCAAGCAACCTGGTGAAGCTTCAGCTCAAGGGCAACCAGGTGACTGTGTCAGCCCAGGATATCGACTTTTCAATTTCGGCATATGAAAGGATAAAATGCCAGTATGAAGGAGAAGAGATTGAAATCGGATTCAAGTCGGTATTTCTTCTTGAGATACTTGCAAATATAGCTTCACAGGATGTCATGATAGAGCTTGCTGATCCTACAAGGGCTGGACTCTTCCTGCCTGCTGAAGCGGAGAATGAGGCCGAGGATTTGCTTATGCTCCTTATGCCGATGATGATAAATGCCTGATATTGGAACTAAAGCTTAAACGTCCAATTGTCTTCCTCGATCTCGAAACTACAGGTCTGAATGTTTCGTCCGACCGTATTGTGGAGATCTCATTCCTGAAGATAAATCCGAATGGAAAAGAGCAGCGGATGACCACACTGGTCAATCCCGAAATGCCTATTCCACCGAAGGTTACGGCTTTGCACGGCATATCTGACGCCGATGTTGCAAATGCTCCTGCATTCAAAGAGATCGCAAAGAACCTGGCTGCATTTATGGAAGGTTGCGACCTTGCCGGGTATAATGCCATCAAATTCGATATCCCCGTGCTTGCCGAAGAGTTTCTCCGCACAAACAATGATTTTAATTTCAGGAAGAGGAAGTATGTAGATGTTCAGGTGATCTTTCATAAGAAGGAACAGCGAACACTGGCTGCTGCGTACCAGTTCTATTGCAAAAAAGAACTTAAGAATGCTCATACTGCGGAAGCCGATACTATTGCGACCTATGAAGTGCTGAAGTCGCAGCTCGACATGTATCGCGATCTTGAGAATGATATCGAGAAGCTCTCGGAGTTCAGTTCATTCAATAACAATGCCGACTTTGCAGGCCGGATTATTATTGATGAGAATGGGATTGAAATATTCAATTTCGGAAAGCATAAAGGACGATCTGTTGAAGCTGTTTTCAGGGAGGAGCCATCCTATTACGCCTGGATGATGAACGGCGACTTTCCGCTTTATACAAAAAAAGTTCTTACAGAGATCAAGCTGAGAGCCTTCGGCAACAATAAAAGCTGATATGAAGATTATTTGCATAGGTCTCAACTACCGCAAACATGCAATGGAGCTTGGGAGGCCGCTGCCTGTGGAGCCGGTGGTGTTCCTGAAACCGGATTCCTCTGTACTCAGGAACAATAAGCCCTTTTTTCTTCCGGGTTTTTCGTCGATGATCCATTATGAAGTAGAAGTTGTTATAAAGATCAGCAAATTGGGGAAGGGTATTTCTCCAAAATTCGCACACCGATATTATGATGAACTGACCCTTGGGATCGACATCACGGCACGTGATATTCAGAACCGCAACTCGGCTGCCGGACTTCCATGGGAACTGGCAAAGTGTTTCGATGGAGCAGCACCGCTGGGGCGATTTGTACCTGTAAGTTCAATTGCTGACATGAACAGCATCGACTTCAGGCTGGAGATAAATGATAAGATTGTACAGCAGGGAAATACTTCCGATATGATCTTCAGCATCAGCGAAATTGTAGCCTATGTATCTAAATTTTTTACTCTGAAAACCGGCGATCTGATCTTTACAGGCACACCTGCGGGGGTAGGACCTCTAAGGAAGAATGATAATTTAGTGGCTTATCTCGGGGATGAGCCTTTGCTTGATATGATGATTAAATAATTACATCTACTCACCACATTCTCTGCTGATCACCTCTTTCGCTTTCTCTTTGTAGAAATCTCCTGCAAGATTATATTTTACAAGAAGTACATCTATAAAGTCAAGTGCTTTCCTTACTGTCTGCGACCTTCTGCGGTGAAGATGACCTTTTACAGGGTGAGTATTGAGAAATGAGGGGCCACTGTGCTTCCATGAAAACCATGGCATCATAAGTCCCAGCGCATTCATCCATGCATAAAATCTTGTTGTGCTGCCGACACCGTTTGCGTTGTCATCTTCATCCTGCAGCTCATCATGTACCAACTTTCCAAGATGACCTCTTTTCTGATAAGATTTCAGCAGTTTGAAAAGTTCCGATTCTGTCGATACCATGCAGGCTCCAAGGGCAAGATGGAAAGGCTTTTTGAACAGGAGCTTTTCCCTGTTCTTCTCAGCCAGGTAGCAGGCAGTCTGCGCCGCAACTACGCTTCCGGAGCTCGAAGACACCATAATCATTTGTGTGTCAGGAGTATAACCATAAGATATGAGCTGATTGAATGCACGGTCAGTAATCCTGTTCCTCCCGGGATTCATGATGGGCTTCTGTGAATGATTCAAAGCCCATGCAACATTCATAATGCTGGTTTTAAAATATACTCCCTTTATTAATTCGAATTCATTACCCATTATTTCTTTCATGAGCCTTATGAACGAACCGGTAAAGACATTGAACTTATTGTCATCTGTCTCTCCGCCGGCAAAGAACCAGACCATGGTCTTCCTGTTCACTTTTTCTGAATATTGATCTGATGACATAATACTAATTGAAGTCTGCAAATTTAAAAGCCCTAAAGATAAAAAGAAAATGATAATTCAGTGATCAGCTCAAATGCTTATTCCTACAGGGCGTACGCTTTATTTCAATCCGAAAACTGAAAAATTTGTCAAGGACAAAGAAGCGGATAAATATCTGAAACATCCGCAGCGCAAGCCTTTTATAGTGCCTCACGAGGTTTAATCTGTTACCAGGTATTCCGGTGCTTTTCGATATTGGGTTGCCTGCTCATACGAGTATGCAACTTCTATTAAGAGGGGTTCGCTCCAGGCTCTTCCCACAAAGGTGATCCCAACGGGAAGATCATCAATGAATCCCATTGGTATGGTTATGGCCGGGTACCCTGCAATAGCTGCGAGTGAAGAGCTTCCTCCTACATAATGATCGCCGTTGAGCAGATCGGTTTTCCAGGCAGGAGATCCGGTTGGCAGAATTATTGCATCAAGGCCGGCGGCATTCATCATTTTGTCAATGCCCTCATCCCTTGTGGCTTTACGGCACTTTTCAATAGCGATAAGATATTCAGGAGAATTAAGGTCTCCTTTCTTTTCTGCATCGATTAATATCTTCTGATCGAAATACCTGAGTTCTACAGTGTCTTTCTTGTTGAATTCAATAAGATCCTTAATGGTTTTTACCGGCGCATTTTCACCAAGTCCTGCAAAGTACTTATTAAGTCCATCCTTGAATTCAAAGAGCAATACCTGTAATTCTGCGTCTTCATATTCCCTGCGTGCGGGAGCTTCCACTTCAACTAATTCAGCCCCAAGCGCCGCCATGCGTTTTATCGCCCTGATCATCAAAGAGTCAACCTTGTTGTTAAATCCGCCTGAGTTTTTGACAATCCCGATCCTCTTTCCTTTCATTCCGTCGGCTTTCAGGAATTTTGTATAGTCAGTCAGGAATCTGCCTTCGGATGCCAGGGTTTTTGCATCATGCAGATCCACACCGGTCATTGCGCCCAGACAGAAAGCGGCGTCTTCAACTGTACGGCACATAGGTCCGGGTGTATCCTGAGTATATGAAATAGGTATTATCCCGGTGCGGCTCAGCAGTCCGACTGTCGGTTTGATACCAACTACCCCGCAGTTATTTGAGGGACAAACTATGGAACCATCTGTCTCGGTTCCCACGGCTGCCATGCACAGGTTAGCCGATACAGCGACTCCTGATCCTGAACTTGAACCGCACGGATTTCTGTCAAGTACATATGGATTTCTAGTCTGGCCTCCAACTCCGCTCCATCCGCTTGAAGAGACATAGGCACGGAAATTTGCCCACTCGCTCAGATTAGCCTTTGCTATGATCACTGCTCCTGCTTCCCTGAGCTTCGCGGCAATATAGCTGTCTTTGGCTGCATATGAATCCCGAAGCGCGGTTGCACCTGCCGTGGTTGGCATATTGTCTTCTGTATCAATGTTATCCTTAAGAATTACAGGAACGCCATGGAGAGGTCCCCTGATCTTCCCTTCAGCCATCTCCCTGTCGAGCTCTTCTGCTATTTCTATTGCGTCGGGATTGATCTTTATTACTGAATTCAGCGACGGACCATCCATGTCAATGGCTATTATCCTGTCGAGGTATGCAGAGACGACATCTGCTATTGAATACTTTTCATCCCTGTAGCCCTGCTGCAGTTCTGATATTGTCATTTCCAGAAGCCATTCATGTATTTCTGATTTCTGTACATTGCCGGCAGGTGACTGACATGCCAGAAATATTGAATTAAGGGTGATGAACCAGATCAGAATCCTGAATATCAGTTTTTTCATAACAGTTAAATTTTATTAATGATAACTTGTCCTTATCATGTAAATTTATGATAATTCGTCGTTTTTAATATATTTGTTTTATACCAAACTTCCGTTCAGGATATCATGAAAAACATTTATCTGAAATTACTTGAAATTGAGAGTGAAGGTCAGGGATTCATTCTCGCAACCGTTACCGGAACCGTTGGTTCAACTCCTCAAAAACCGGGAAGTTCTGCTATCTTTCAGGATAACAGGCTAATTGCGGGGACAGTCGGCGGAGGAATCGTTGAGGGTAAAGTTCAGGAGGCTGCTGGCAAATGCTTATTGTCAGGCAAGTCCGGATTGCTTCATCTTTTGCTTAACAGTGAAATTTCTGAGAAAGAAGGAGCAATATGTGGCGGAGAAGTAGATATTCTGATAGATGCAAATCCGCAAATGCATTTCTCTGTTTTCAGGGATATGAAAAAATCGCTTGCAAACAGGGAACCGGGTGTGCTTTTAACGATGGTTACTCAATATGCTGAGGATCATGTTCTTGTCAACCGCTACTGGACGACCGGAAAGGTAAGACCGGCGATCCCTCCGGAGTTTCTTGAGCGGATTGAACCTGAAGTAAAACGTATTCTTGCTTCGGCTGATAAGGATAATTTCAGCAGGATGGAGCTTTCCATTCCCGGTGAGGAGCCATCCTCAGTATTCTTCCTGGAACCTTTATTCCCGATGCCAAAGCTTATAATTGCGGGTGCCGGACATATTGGCAAAGCATTATCGCATCTTGGAAAAATTATCGGTTTTGAAGTAACTGTCATCGACGACCGCGGTGATTTTGCCAATGCGGTCAATCTGCCGGATGCCGATCATATTATTGTGAAGGATATTGGCACAGCTATGTCCGGGCTTATTAAGGATTCTGATACTTATATTGTAATTGTAACACGTGGACATACTGATGATGCAAATGCATTAAAACCCTGCATTGGATCAGGTGCGGCTTATGTAGGAATGATAGGCAGCAACTCTAAAGTAGCCAGGATGAAAGCCGAATTCCTTGAGAAGAAATGGTCGACCGGAGAGCAGTGGAACAGAATTCATACTCCCATCGGATTGGATATTAAATCGAAAACTGTGGAAGAGATCGCAATAAGCATTGCAGCGGAGTTGATACAGGTGAAAAACAGGAACAGATGAGGGGATTGCTTCGTCACTTCGTTACTCGCAATGACAGTACCCTTTAAAATATTAACAGTAACCAGCAACATGTCATCTATCTGGGCCATAATCCTTGCAGCAGGGGAATCGAAGAGAATGAGGTTTCCCAAGATGCTTCTGCCTTTCAGGGGGACTACGATCATTGAACAGGTGATAGAAAATGCGATAAACTCACAGGTCGATGAGACGCTGGTGGTGCTTGGTGCAGAAAAGGATGAGATACAGAAGGCGATTGGAAACTGGCCTGTAAAACATTGTTATAATGAAAATTACAAAGAAGGTATGCTATCATCGGTAAAATGCGGATTCAGATTCCTGCCCCGTCACTTCGATGCTGCACTGGTTTTTCCCGGCGATCAACCGATGATTATGCCGGAGGTCATTGATATGGTTATCACGGCATTCAGGTATTCAGGGAAGGGAATCGTGGTGCCTGTTTTTAATGGCAAACGAGGTCATCCTCTGCTTATAAGCCACAAATACCAGGAGGATATAACACTGCTCGATCCCGAAAAGGGGCTTAAGAGTCTTGCTCGTAAATATTACGGCGACGTTCTTGAGGTTGAAGCCGGGACTGCCGATATTTTAAAGGATATTGATACTGAAGAAGATTATCGGGATGAACTTAGAAACATCTGAAAATATGGAAGAGACTATTCGTTTTAAATTGAACGGCAAAAAGACCGAGTTGCGGACCGATCCCAGCCATACACTGATCTGGGTGCTGAGAAACGAGCTTGGACTTACAGGTACTAAATGGGGTTGCGGAACCGGGTTCTGCGGTGCGTGTACCGTGCTTATAGATGATGAACCGGCACGATCATGCTCACTCCCGGTAAGCGATATTGCAGGCAGGAAAGTGACCACTATTGAAGGACTGGAGAAGAAAGGCAAGCTGCACCCGGTGCAGAAGGCTTTTGTTGAACATGAAGCGCTTCAGTGCGGCTTCTGCACTCCCGGGATGGTGCTTACGTCAGTCAGCCTCCTGAAAAAAAATCCTTCGCCTGCACGACAGGAAATTATTGAGGCGCTTGAAGAGAACCTTTGCAGGTGCACGGCTCATGTCAGGATAATTGACGCTGTGATGGCTGCTGCAAAAGAAATGAAAGGAGGGAAGTAACCATGAAAAAAAATGAAGAAAAAACAACAAGACCTTCTGTGACCGATAAAGATTCAGGTATGAAGAGGAGAAGTTTTGTAAAACTCCTGGGAGGCGGGATCTTCATCTTCTTCCAGCCATGGAATGTTATTGATATGCTCCCTGTTCCGCAGCAGCAGCAGAGAAGAACGCTTACAAAGGATTATAATGCATTCCTTCATATAGCAGAAGATGGTACAGTTACCTGCTATACCGGAAAAATTGAAATGGGACAGGGCATAATCACCGGGCTGGCCATGATGATGGCCGATGAGCTGAATGTGCCATTTGAAAAAGTTAAAATGGTAATGGGTGATACTGAGTTGTGTCCATATGATGCAGGCACATGGGGATCGCAGTCTACCCAGACTTTCGGTCCTGCGATGAGAGCTGCCGCTGCTGAAGCAAAGTCCGTTCTTCTTGACATGGCATCAGCACAGCTTGGAGTGCCTGCGAGTCAGCTTGAAGTGAAAAACGGTACTGTCATTGATAGCAGCAATGACAGATCAGTCAGCTATGCACAACTGGCAAAAGGGAAAAAGCTGGAAAAATATCTCGAGGTAAAACCTGCGGTGGAAGATTACTCAAAATTCACGATCGTTGGAACATCACATAAAAGAGTTGATGCAATAGAAAAGGTAACAGGAAAAGCTAAATATACCGGCGACCTTAAGATACCGGGTATGGTTTTTGCCAGGATACTCAGGCCTCCGTCGCATGGAGCCAGAATGACATCTGTCGATGTGTCGGGTGCAGAAAAGATCGAGGGCGTAAAGGTTGTCCGGGATGGTGATTTTATTGCTGTCATATGCGGGAACAAGGACAGGGTTGATGAAGCCATCGTTAAAATAAAAGCTGAATACGATTTCAAAGAATTGCCGGTAAATGACAAGACAGTTTTTGACTGGATGGTCAATGCTCAGTCGAGGGTGAGCGTGGCAAGGGAAGGCGGTGATCTTGATACAGGCAAAAAGCTGTCGGACAAGATCTTCGAATCGGAGTTTCATGATCCTTATGTAGCCCATGCGGCCATTGAAACACATACTGCGCTTGCCCATCTGGTGGACGGAACGATGAATGTGTGGGCATCCACGCAATCTCCATTCGGCCTGCAGGATGCAATTGTCAATGAAATTAAGATGACGCGGGAAACTGTTCGTGTCAGAACACCTTTCCTGGGCGGCGGGTTTGGAGGTAAAGCTGCATATCAGCAGGGTGTGGAAGCTGCCAGTCTCGCTAAGCTGACAGGAAAGCCAGTTATGCTGGTATGGACACGCGAAGAAGAATTTTTCTATGATACTTTTCACACAGCCAATGTCATTAAGGTAAAGTCAGGAATAGACAAGTCCGGACTGATCACTTTCTGGGATTACCATGTCTGGTTTGCCGGCACAAGGGGATCCGATATTATTTACGATGTGCCGAACTTTAAAACCACAAGCTACAGCGAAAACAGATCCGCATTTCAGGTTCATCCTTTCGGTACTGGTCCCTGGCGTGCTCCAAACAACAATTCCAACACATTTGCCCGCGAGACACAGATTGATATCATGGCATCAGCCGCAGGAATAGATCCTCTGGAGTTCCGTCTTAAAAACCTGAAGGATGAGAAGATGATCGCATGTCTGAAATCGGTAGCCGACAAGTTTGGATACATTCCTGCAAAGACCCCAGGAAAGCGTGGGATTGGCATAGCCTGCGGGCATGATGCAGGAACATGGGTTGCACAAATAGCTGAGGTGAAAGTGGATACAGCTACGGGAAAGGTGCAGGTGGTAAGAGTGGCATGTTCCCAGGATATGGGATTATGCGTTAATCCGGAAGGAGCACTCATCCAGATGGAAGGATGCATTTCAATGGCTCTCGGCTACACATTCAGCGAGGAGGTGCATTTTGAAGGAGGCAATATCCTGGATCGCGGCTTCGACACATACCAGATACCAAAAATATCGTGGCTTCCACAGATCGATTGTGTGATCCTTGACCGCAAGGACAAACCGCCGAAGGGAGGAGGAGAGCCGGCAATAATTGCTGTCGGCGCTGCAGTAGCAAACGCCATTCACGATGCTACCGGCGCAAGACTCTATCGTACACCGATGACACCTGAACGGGTGCTGGAGGCAATAAGGAAGGTTTAAAGCCCCCTTTTAGTGCCTGCTCTGAGCGAAGCGAAGAGGTGGTTGGGGGGTTAATATATAAACAAAAATATCAGCGGCAGAATAATGCCGATGATCGTCAGTATTGCTCCGCGACGGGTTATCCCGTTTTTACCTTTGATGATGAATAACCCTGTGATAGTCACCACTATAAGCGAGATGCAGAAAATATCACTGAACCATTTCCACCATTTACCCGGATTGTAGTGCAGGAAGTTGATCTGGAAGAACAACGGTCTCTTGCTGATCTTTTCGACTATACCTTCCCCCGTTTTTGTATTTATCTGAACGAAACCTCCATCAATGAAAATATTCAATGTATTTCCTGACGGGTAGTGAGATGTTTTGTAGTCAGGATTTCCGGGAATGGTTTTCAGGATAGCTTTTCCTGTTTCGTCAGTATAGGACTCCCTTGACAGGTCGAGATCCGTTGTGAATTCATAACTGTCAACAATGTAATTCGGGTTCCAATCGTGCTTATGATTGAGTGCAATACCCGACAGGGCATATATTATCGTCATCCCTGTAATAAGGTATCCAATGTCGCGGTGGGTTATCCTGTTGAGTTTTGATAAGTTCATTTTATTGGAATTAAAAAAGGTCAGAATAGTCTGACCTTTAATATCTTTATCTTCTGTTAATTATTTAACAACCTCATGCTTATTATAAACCATCATAAGGTCGCCAAGAGCCGACTGTTTTGCAACAGCTGCTTCTGTTTCGCAGGCT
>JALONV010000089.1 GCA_025454755.1 Bacteroidales bacterium
ATAAAGAAAATATACGGAGATCCGGCGGAGGGCGACCTTGTTGATGTGTATGACAATAAGGATGAGTTCCTTGCTGTCGGCCATTATCAGCCGGGATCCATAGCCGTGAGGATATTGTCATTCAGGGATGTTGAGATAGATGCAGATTTCTTCGCCGGAAGAATAAAAAGCGCTGTAGATTACAGAAGATCACTGGGATTGACCGGAAACAGAAGCACAAATGTTTACAGGCTTGTTCATGCGGAAGGCGATGACCTTCCGGGACTTATAATCGATTTCTACAATGGCGTTGCGGTGATGCAGATGCATTCCGTCGGGATGTACCGGCTCAGAAAAGAGTTTGCGGAGATATTGGAAAAACTGCTTGGCAATGAGCTTAAGGCTGTCTATGATAAAAGCGAAGGAACAATACCGTTCATGTCGGGGATTACCGGAACAAATGAATTTCTCTACGGCAGTTCCGATCCGGTTGTAGTCGACGAAAACGGATTCAAATTCAAGATCGACTGGACCACAGGCCAGAAGACCGGATTCTTTATAGACCAGCGCGAGAACAGGAGACTGCTTGGTGAATATACTAACGGTAGAAGCGTCCTGAACATGTTCGGATACACAGGAGGCTTCTCTGTTTATGCCATGAAAAATGCCGCACTTGTCCATACAGTTGATAGTTCCGCATCTGCAATTGAGATGGCTGATGAGAACATTAATATTAACTATGGAGAGGATAACCGTCATCAGTCATTCAAAACCGATGCTTTCGAGTTCCTTAATGATATTAAAAACAAGTACGACCTGATAATTCTTGATCCGCCCGCTTTTGCGAAGCATAATAATGTTCTGGCAAATGCGTTGCAGGGATACAAGAGACTGAATATGAAGGCTATAGAACAGATCAGGCCTGGAGGAATAATCTTTACTTTCTCCTGTTCGCAGGTGGTGACGCGGGAAAATTTCAGGAAGTCGGTGTTTGCTGCAGCAGCCAACACCGGCCGCAGGGTGAGGATATTGCACCAGATGAGCCAGCCGCCCGATCACCCGGTGAATATTTATCATCCGGAGAGCGAATACCTGAAGGGACTGGTGCTATATGTCGAATAGAGGCACAATGGCGCAGGGACGCAAAGGCACAACGGCGCACCGTCATACCGTCAGACCGTCACACCATCACACTTTATAATATATGTCATCAGCTGAGAACATCATACTAATCGCAAAAAAACTCGGCCTTCACGAATGGCAGGTCGAAAACACCATCCGCCTGATGGATGGCGGCGCAACAATACCTTTTATAAGCAGGTACAGGAAAGAGATGACCGGCAGTCTCGATGAGGTGAAGCTTATGCATATTAAAACCGAGTACGGGAGGCTGAAGGAACTTGATGCACGCAGGGAAGCTATTATCAAATCAATTGAGGAGCAGGAGAAAATGACCCCGGAACTGCTTGAAAAGATACAGGCTGCAGAAATAATGTCGGAGCTCGAGGATATCTATCTTCCTTACAGACCAAAACGCCGTACAAGGGCGACAATAGCAAAAGAAAAAGGACTGGAGCCGCTGGCAGAGATAATCTTCAAACAGCAGGAGACGTATCCTTCAGGCAGGGCTGAAGAGTTCCTGAACGACCAGGTGGCTGATACTGAAGAAGCGCTGGCAGGAGCCTGCGATATCATTGCCGAGTGGATAAATGAAGATGAAAATGCGAGGAAGAAACTAAGGTACCTGTTTGACAGGGAAGCTGTCATATATTCAAAAGTAGTAAAGGGTAAAGAAGCTGAAGGCATCAAATTCAGCGACTATTACGAATGGTCGGAGCCGCTTAAGAAATGCCCTTCGCACCGGCTGCTGGCAATAAGAAGGGGTGAGGATGAAGGATTTCTGAAGCTTTCAATTGAACCCGATGAGGAGCATGCACTGGAGTTATTAAATTCTGTATTCATAAAAGAAAATAATGAATCATCATCGCTTGTAACCGAGGCAGTAAAGGACAGCTGGAAGAGGCTTCTTTCATCATCAATGGAAACCGAATTCCGCAACATTTCAAAGGAGAAGGCCGACATTGATGCGATAAATGTTTTTGCCGATAATCTCCGCCAGCTGCTTCTTTCATCACCTCTGGGAGAAAAAAACATTCTGGCAATCGACCCCGGATTCAGAACCGGGTGTAAGATTGTTTGTCTCGACAGGCAGGGCAACCTTCTGCATAACGAAACCATATATCCTCATGCACCGCAAAACCAGACCGCACTCTCTATCAAGAAGTTACTTACCCTTGTGAATGCCTACAAGATCGAGGCAATAGCTATCGGAAACGGAACTGCCAGCCGCGAAACAGAGGATTTCATAAAGTACGTCAAATTCGAGAGCGATATACAGGTTTTCGTGGTTAGCGAAGCCGGCGCTTCTATTTATTCTGCATCTAAAGTTGCCAGGGATGAATTTCCTGATTATGATGTAACTGTAAGAGGTGCTGTATCAATCGGACGAAGGCTCATGGATCCTCTTGCCGAGCTTGTGAAGATCGATCCGAAATCAATTGGCGTGGGCCAGTACCAGCACGACGTTGACCAGCAGAAGCTTCAGGATTCACTCGACGATGTGGTTATGAGCTGTGTGAATGCCGTTGGCGTTGAGGTGAATACCGCAAGCAGTCATCTGTTGACTTATGTATCAGGACTTGGTCCTCAACTGGCACAGAATGTTGTTGATTACAGAAGTGAGAACGGACCTTTCAGGTCGAGGAAAGAGCTTCTGAAGGTAAAAAGAATGGGAGCGAAGGCCTTCGAGCAGAGCGCCGGATTCCTGAGAATACGAAATGCAGATAATCCTCTCGACAGCAGCGCGGTGCACCCGGAAAGCTATCATGTTGTTGAGAAGATGGCTAAAGACCTGGGCTGTGATGTTAAGGAACTTGTAAGCAACGACGCAAAAAGGAAAGAGATAAGCCTTGAGAAATACATTACTCCGGTTACAGGTCTTCCCACTCTGAAAGATATAATGGATGAGCTGTCAAAACCCGGACGTGATCCCAGGTCAAAGATCAAAGCATTCAGTTTTGCTGATGTACATGATATGGAGGATCTGGTACAGGGCATGATCGTTCCGGGAATTGTAACAAATGTTACAAAATTCGGAGCCTTCGTCGATATAGGCATTAAGCAGGACGGCCTTGTACATATTTCAAACCTGAGCAAAACTTATGTATCGGATCCTTCAACTGTTGTGAAGCTGCATCAGCATGTAATGGTGAAAGTGCTGGCAGTCGACATTGAGAGAAAACGGATACAATTATCAATGAAAGAGGTGGATCAAAAGCAGGCCACCGGCAAGAGTTGAAGAGTCTTGCAGTCTCGTTTTTGTTTATACTCTGTGCCCCATGCCCTTCCGCTATTGCGGAACTTCGGCGCTTCGCTCCTTGCATGCCCCAAGCCCTTCCGCTATTGCGGAACTTCGTCGCTTCGCTCCTTGCATGCCCCAAGCCCTTCCGCTATTGCGGAACTTCGTCGCTTCGCTCCTTGCATGCCCCATGCCCCATGCCCTTCCGCTATTGCGGAACTTCGTCGCTTCGCTCCTTGCATGCCCCTTGCCCTGAGCCCAGCTACTGCTGGCAAAGCCTGAGTTCCAGGCGATCTTCCCTGATTTTCAATTGACAAGTTAATTATGACCCGGCGAAAGCTGGCTTTTATTGCATAAATGAATGTAATAACCAGATCATAGTGCTGATTATGTTTGTGTTAAAATAAACTTGACTTTGATTCTAATTTGGCAGAACTTTGATAATTTATTACTCAGACCAGAAAAAAGAGAACCATGAAATTATTAAATGTTGCATCTGTTATATTTTGCCTGATTGGTTTTAAATTCACAGTACAGGCACAGAATGCTATCCCTGCCTCAGGCGGTAATGCCACAGGCAGCGGAACGGTGAGTTATACTGCAGGACAGGTTGTTTATACTACCAATACCAGTTCAAATGGCTCTGTCGCCCAGGGAGTACAACAACCTTTCGAGATCTCGGTCATAACCGGAATTGAACTAGCTAAAGAGATTACACTTGTATGTTCTGTCTACCCAAATCCCGCAACAGAATTCGTTAAATTAAAGATAAAGAATTACGAAGTCAAAAATCTCAGATATCAACTTTATGATATCAATAGCAGCCTCTTACAGGACAATAAAATTGTTGATGAGGAAACAGAGATAATAATGAGCAATCTTTTACCGGCAACTTATTTTCTGAAAGTGACTGATAACAATATAGCAATAAAAACATTCAAGATCATAAAAACTAGATAGTTATGAAAAGATCATTTACAATTTTAGCACTATTATTATTAACTGCAGGCATATTTGCTCAGGCACCTCAGAAAATGAGTTACCAGGCAGTAATCAGGGATGCGGGTAACCATCTTGTTACAACCCAGGTAGGAATGCAAATAAGTATTTTACAAGGTTCTGAAAGTGGAACAGCTGTTTATGTTGAAACACAAACGCCGACACCCAGTATTAATGGGCTTGTAACGATTGAAATCGGTACCGGTACATTAGTTTCAGGGAATTTTTCAACAATAAACTGGGCAAACGGTCCCTATTTTATTAAAACCGAGACCGCTGTTGTTCCACCATTAACAACTTATACCATTACCGGAACCAGTGAATTATTGAGTGTGCCATTTGCACTGCATGCAAAAAGTGCTGCCAGCTATAATGAAACCGATCCGGAGGTTGGGGTAAATACTACCAATTATCTTTCAAAATGGAACGGGACAGCCCTGGTTTCATCAACACTCTTTGACAACGGGAAAGTCGGTATCGGAACAGCTTCACCGGGCGGATACCTTGAAATTACTGACAAGGGAGATCATATGCCCAATAATCTTTTAATATTGGGTCAGACAGAGACATCCAACAGACTAAGGTTTTCTTCAGGTACTAATTATGCAATTATTTCTGTGGGCCCCACTATGGATGAAAACAAAGGATTGACAATAATGCATTCTTCAGGATATATTGGAATGGGAAAATCTGATCCTTCGACTAAATTGGATGTAAATGGAGTAATTACTTCTAACGGAGCTAATTTTACCGGAACTACAACTGTCCCAACGCCAGTCAATCCGACAGATGCTGCAACAAAAGCATATGTAGATAAGCTCCTGTCAATCATCCAGATCATTCAGGTGGGAGTAAAAGATGGTGATGGAAACACTTATAAAGTAATACTTATCGGTGATCAGGTCTGGATGGCAGAAAACCTGAAAACTACCAGGTACAGTGATGGCACACCTATACCTTTGATAACCGATAACTCAGCCTGGAGCGCTTTAAGTTCGCCCGGATATTGCTGGTACAATAACGACCAGGCCACATATGGTAATACATATGGAGCATTATATAATTGGTACACTGTACTTACGGGCATGTTATGCCCTGCAGGCTGGCATGTACCTTCGGATACAGAGTGGGCAACCATGGCGAATTATCTTATTACCAGTGGGTACAATTACGATGGAACAACCAGTGGTAATAAAATAGCTAAAGCACTGGCAGCAACAACCAATTGGACATTATCATCTGTTGCCGGAGCAGCTGGCAATACCGATTACCCTGCAAAACGCAATGCATCAGGCTTTACAGCCTATCCGGGTGGCAACCGGAGCTCTGCTGGAACATATTCTTTGCTTGGCACATACGGGCATTGGTGGAGTGCTACCGAGAGCACCCCCAACGCCATAGGCAGGTATTTGCGCAACGCTGACATCTTCATCGGCCTGATCACCGGCGATAAACGAACTGGTTTTTCTGTTCGTTGCGTCAGGGATTAATTGATTATTTGACTTTTTGATTTATTTACCGCGAAGCAGTCAAATTTTTGCGAAAAGCAGGGGACATAGCCGAACTTGTTTGCATTCGCAACGAAACGCTGACATGGACAATATGGGTAAGTTATTCGTCGCATCATGCGGAAACTTGTTCTCACTGTCCCGTCCATAGTCCCCTGAACTTCATCCACTCTTTGCCCTGAGCCCCAAGCCCCATGCCCTTCCGTTATTGCGGAACTTCGTCGCTTCGCTCCTTGCATGCCCCATGCCCTGAGTTATGCGCCCAGCCTTCCTTCGACCGACACCTTCCCCGTCCGATATCCGGCTCATGCTTGTTTGAACATACTTAGTTTCATCAGTATTGCTTTTGAATGACAACAATGAATGACATTGCCTTTTGAATTTGAAATGACTAAATTGATCTGCCAATTTATTTAGTAAAATCGTATGAAAAGCTGGACTACATCCGATGGTAACAAAATAATCCAGGTCCTATCCGGGCGGAGCAATGTAATCCTTCTTACAAATGGCCGGTCTCACATCTTAATAGATACAAGTCCTGGATACATATGGAATACTCTTCAGAAGAGACTGAAAAAACTAAGGGTTGAAGAGATTAAGCTGTTAATTCTTACTCATTCACATTTCGATCATGCTGCCAACGCCCGGAAAATAAAAGAAAGATATAATGCCCGGGTAGTTATTCACCGCTCTGAAGCAAAGTATCTGACTACGGGAGACAATATTCTGCCGACAGGAACAAATCCCTTATCACGATTTCTTGTCAGGGTCTTTGCTAAACAGTTTGACTCATATGCAAGGTATGAACCCTGCACTTTTGACTATATTATTGATGATACTTTTAACCTCACCGGTTTTGGATTCAATGCATACCTGATGCATACTCCCGGGCATACTGCAGGGTCGGTCAGCTTAATAATTGATAATGAGGCAGCCATTGTAGGAGATACTATGGTCGGGATATTCCCGTGGACAATACTCCCTCCATTTGCATCTGATACGGCACAGTTGATTAACAGCTGGGAGAAACTTCTTAAAACAGGATGTCAGATATTTATTCCTTCTCATGGCCTGGCCATTAAAAGAGCACGTGTGAAAAAGCATTCGACCAGGTTCTGATCGATGAAATCCAGGTTCTTCCATTTTCTTTTTTGCCCACTCGTTTGTGCGGGTATCGCCCATTGAGCCTGTAGACCATAGAGAGATCGACACTCCCGGTCTGAGAATAGATCTATATAGGCATAAAAAGCATCAACAGCAGGCTTATACTTATTTTTCCGGTTTTCATTTTAGTTGATTAAATTATTTAGGTGTTAAATTTTAATAAAATGAAACAGCTTTAGCTATTTAAGGTTGTTATGATTAACAATAATTAACTTTGATCGTGTCTTATTTCAGAGTATGACTAAATTAATTTAATTTTGATTGTAAGTTGAACATCGTATGCTTTCATTGAAAATAACCGTAAAACTTTCACTGCTTCCTGTCCTCCTGCTTTTTCTGATACCGTATTCTTCGTCACAAAGTTTCCGGATAAGTGAACCTGAACTGCAATTTGACGGTACCCAGCTCCATATTACATATGATCTGACTGCAGAAAAGAAAAGTGATCTTTTCTATATCAGGGTTGAAATAAAAGACAAAGAGGGGAGCCTGATACGTGCGTCATCTTTGTCCGGCGACCTTGGGGAGAAGATTAAACCTGGGAACAATAAAGCTATATTCTGGATCCCGGCAAATGACTCTATTATACTTGATGAGGAGATCTCTGTAGAACTGTTTGTTGAAAAATATGAGAAGACCTTTAACAAAGGTTCTGCACTCCTGACGTCATCATTTGTGCCGGGGCTTGGACTTTCAAAAATAAAAAAGGGTCAGAAATGGTGGCTCGCATCCATCCCTGCATACGGGGCTCTGGCGGGCGGACTGGCTTATCATTTCAGCTATCTCAATGTATATGAGGATTATAAGAGTGAGACGTCTGTTCCTGTAAGGGATGATCTGCTTTTAAAAGCCCAGAGACAAAGCGATATCTCAACGACCTGTCTTATAGCTGCTGCCGCAATATGGGCTGCTGACCTGATCTGGGTTGCAGCTTCTCCGAACAGGTACAAACCGTTGCAGCATTCCGGCCTTACACTGAAAGCCATTCCCTCTCATGAAGGCACAATAGGTTTATTATCATTTAAAATTGAATTTTAAGAAAGCATGTGATGAAAAGAAATATTTTTCTGACGATTCTCCTTATCCTGCTGACCATGAATCTGCCGGCTCAGGTGGTAAGCAGCGGCAAGTCGACCATCCGTGTGAACAATAAGCCGAAAGTCACAACCCAGGCTGTTAATCCATCTGTTTTAGAAAGCATTAAAGATGCCGGCAGCCGGTTTTATGCAATGATAATAGGAATAGACAATTATCGCGATCCGGGTATTCCTGATCTCGACAAGCCAATCAGCGATGCCGAGACGTTCTACAATGTCATTACAACAAAATATACATTCGAGCCGGCCAATGTGAAGCTGATGACTGATGCCACCTATCCTCAGATAGTGGAGGCGCTTTTTTTTGCCGGTCACGGAGTGTGGGAGTCACAGGCTGATGTCGGATTCTGGCTGCCTTCCGATGCCACAAAAGGCAGCAAAGTGGCATGGTTCAGGAATAGCACACTCAGAGATTACCTGAGGGAAATAAGATCGAAGCATACTCTTTTAATCACAGATGCATGTTTCGCAGGCTCGATCCTTAAAATGAGAGATGCCGGTACGGACGCTCCGCTCGCAATAAACAAGCTCTATGATCTAAAGAGCAGAAAAGCAATGACAAGCGGCACATTGACCGAAGTGCCTGATCA
>JALONV010000090.1 GCA_025454755.1 Bacteroidales bacterium
GCAGCTTCTGCTCTTTTTCGCCTGCCAGGTTCCAGCCATTCTCATCAAGCGAATCCGGACTGATGAATTTGTGCTCATGTTTTACATAATCTTCAAGCGTTCTGAATGAGAGTGTTCCGGTTATGGTCAGTTTTATTTTGTTTGCTCTTCTACCGGCTTTACCTGCAATCAGTATGCAGGGGTAGGTTGTAGCTGTTTCGAAGACAGGAAGGTCGCCGAAATCAATTACCTCCTTAATATCCTGCTGCTGAAGGAACTTTCTTAGCTCATGCCCGTATGCGGCTCTCATCCACTTGTTGGCTACTATTACACCATACAGGCCTGAGGGATTTAATAGCTGAAAGCTTCTTTCGACGAAATAGCTGTAGAGGTCTGCCATTCCATGATAGACCTTGTAATTCTTCTGGAAATAATCTTTTAGCTCTCCGAGCAGCTCCTGTCTTACATACGGCGGATTCCCTATCACAGCATCAAATCCCCCCTGTTCAAAAACCTCAGGGAACGCTTTCTGCCAGCTGAAAGGCTTTACCTTCCTCTCCTCACCGAAGTCGATTTCACTGTCATAGAGATCGGTATCAACCAGGCTGTTGCCGCACTTAATATTATCCTCGAGGGTAGGAAGAACCCTCTCGTTCCAGATCTTAAACTGCTGGTGTACCGATGCCTCCGTCTCGCCTTCAAGACATTTGAGCAGCAGGCTGAGCTTAGTCACTTCCACAGCATTGGCATCGAGGTCCACTCCATATATATTATTAAGGAGTATCCTTTTCTTCTCTGATGTCGAGAGATTGCCCTCAGGTGTCAGCGGACTCTCCCTGCCGGATTTCGGCGTTGGAATGCCCCGAGGAGAAAGCTGCCGCTTCCGCAGGCTGGATCCACGATCTTTATTTTCGAAATATCCTTTGGCTTTTTCCCATCGATCAGTTTTCCGACAGTGTTCTTAACAATATAATCTACAATGTATTGTGGCGTATAATAGACTCCTCCTGCTTTCCTCACCTCCGGTTTATCCTCTATTTTTGCATGGCGCGCCGGAGTTATCCTTATCACTTTGCCCAGGAACTGTTCATAGACACTACCGAGTATCTCAACAGGCATTACCGAAAACTCATAAGGGCACTCCGGATAGTAAAGCTCGCTGATAATATTTTTCAGGATCTTGTTGTCGATCTTCAGGTCCTTGTTGTCGATCTTCAGGTCATGACATATCCTGTCGCTCTTCAGATCGAATAGTCCCGAGTTGTACTTTTCATCAGCTTTCCGGAACTGATCGAAGAGGTTTCTGTAGAAATTTCCTTCCCTTAATGCATGCTTAAGGGCGCCGTATGGTTCCACGCTGCGATCTTCGGCAATACGCAGAAAGATGATCCTGTCAATGGTCTGCTGTACTGCGAAATTTATCTCTTCCTCCCCAAGGTTCCTGTTGTTCCAGCTTATATTCTTTATCGACTGATGCTGTTCCCTTTTTATTCTTATCGGAGACAATGAATTTGTCAAAGCTTCCCTTTACCACAGCATCCCTGCTGAAAGTATCCCATATGAAATCGAACTCTTTCAGGTAATCCTGCCAGGTAAAATATTTGACCCGGGCTACAGAAGGTTTATCGGAGAGAAGCGGTTTCTTCGTACAGTCATAAATAGCAAACTCTTCGAAATCTGTTATGATGCTGACAGGATGTTTAGCGCTCCAGCCATATCTTCTCACCTGGTATGCAGGATGGATATCACCCTTTACATCGATTTCTGGTTTTTTTGCTTCCACGAAGAAGAGTCTCTTACTGCCGCTTAGCCTGAATGAATAATCGGGGGCTTTTGTAATGCCGCCCACATTCAGTTTGTCTTCGTGAATGACTTCACGGTATGCTTCTGCATATCCTCTTTTATTATCCATATCCCAGCCCAGGGCTGTAAAAAAGGGATCTATGAAATCGCGGCGTGTTTGTGTTTCGTTATACCCTGCGTTCTTGTACGATTCAAATTGATCTGTAAACCTGTTTACAAGGTCTTCTACCTGTGCTCTTGCAGATTGTTTGTCGCTCATTTTTGAGGCATTGACACCCAAATTTAATAAAATTGTAGGAATCAACACGACTGCAAGACTGCAAGACATTTATTCAATCATCCCGGCAGCAACTGTTTCGTTAGTGCCCTCATCAATAATGATCAGGCTTCCTGTGATATTGTTCTTCTTATATGAGTCGTAGAATAGAGGTTTGGCTGTGCGGATTGTGATATTGGCTATATCATTCATCCCGATCTCATAATTTCCTGTCTCTTTTTCCAGAGTGTTGATATTCATTTTATAACCGACAGACTTGATCAGGCATGCTGTTTCGTTGCTGTAATTTCTTACAATATATTTTCCTCCGACTTTAAGCGGCATTTCGTTAAACCAGCAGATCATCATATTTATCTCCTGTCCGGATTCAGGTAATTCATTTTCCTTTACGATCAGATTTCCTCTGCTGACATCTACCTGATCTTCAAGTGTAATCGTTACAGAGTCACCATTCAGGGCTTTATCAAGACTTTTTTCCATTACATCAATTCCTGAGATCTTTGATCTGATCATTGTGGGAAGTATTGTGATTGCATCGCCTTTGCTGAAAATACCTCCGGCTACCCTTCCGGCATAACCCCTGTAGTCGTGATGAATTTCCGAAAGTGGTCTTATAACAGCCTGGACCGGAAATCGCGCTCCATTTGAGTTCTTGTCTTTCCTGATTTCAATTGTTTCGATCAGTTTCAGAAATGTCTTATCCTGATACCATTTCATATTTTCAGACGAGTGCACTACATTATCGCCATATTTTGCACTTATGGGAATGAAATGGATATCTTCAATTTTGAGCTCAGAGGATAGGATCGCTAGATTTTCCTTTATCCTGGTAAAAACATCCTCTGCATAAGCGAGCATGTCCATTTTGTTGATACAGAATATTATATGCCTTATGTCGAGAAGTGAAGCAATGAACGTATGCCTTATTGTCTGTTCAAGCACTCCTTTTCTGGCATCAACCAGGATTACTGCAAGATCTGCCGTGCTTGCGCCGGTTACCATATTCCTGGTATATTGGATATGACCGGGAGTATCGGCAATTATGAATTTGCGTTCTGGTGTTGCAAAATACCTGTAGGCAACGTCTATAGTTATACCCTGTTCCCTCTCGGCTCTGAGACCATCGGTCAGGAGCGACAGATCGACCTCCTCTTTACCAAGGCGTTTGCTCGACTCCACAATATGATCCATCTGGTCTTCGAATATCGACTTGCTGTCGTACAACAACCTGCCAATCAGAGTACTCTTCCCGTCATCAACACTGCCTGCCGTAGTAAACCTCAGCAGACTCTTGTATTCATTCTTCCCATTTATCCCCATAATCACCAATTACTAATCACTAATCACCGATTACCGATTACCTTAAAAATACCCCTCCTTCTTCCTGTCTTCCATTGCCGCCTCTGACCTCTTATCATCATACCTACCGCCTCTTTCAGTGACTCTGGTAGCAGCAATTTCACTAATGATATCTTCGAGATTATCGGCATTCGACAATGTGACTCCCGTGCATGTAATATCGCCTATAGTACGGCACCTTACGTCGGTTTCGAATACTTTCTCTGTGGGCTTAAGCTGCATAAACGGAGCCCATGCCAGAAATACTCCGTTTCGTTCGAATATCCTTCTTCGATGCGTATAATACAGTTCAGGCAATCTGATCTTTTCCTTCAGGATATACTGCCACACATCCAACTCTGTCCAGTTGCTTATAGGGAAAACCCTGAAATGTTCTCCCATATTCTTATGACCATTGAAGATATTCCATAGTTCAGGTCTCTGGTTTTTCGGATCCCACTGTCCGAATTCATTCCTGTGTGAGAAGAATCTCTCCTTTGCCCTTGCTTTTTCTTCATCGCGCCGGCCGCCACCGACAGCGACATCGATCCTCAATTCTTCTATGGCATTCAGAAGCGTGATTGATTGTGCCTTGTTCCTGCTGGCATTCACTCCGGTCTCTTCTCTTACTTTACCCTGGTCAATAGAATCCTGTACCAGTCTGACTATCAGCTCAACGCCAAGCTCTTTTGACAGATCGTCCCTGAATCTGAGAGTCTCTTCAAAATTATGACCTGTATCGATGTGGAGCAGGCTGAACGGCATTTTTGCAGGCCAGAAAGCTTTTTTAGCAAGATGTACCAGCACAATAGAATCTTTTCCGCCTGAGAAAAGAATTACTTTTTTCTCGAACTGGGCAGCAACCTCTCTCATCACAAATATCGCCTCACCCTCCAGCTCTTTCAAATGCTCATCACTAATCTTCATAATATCTTTCTTTGGTCTTTGGTCTTTGGTCTTTGGTCTTTTATCTTATTTGTGATGCAGTCCGCACTCTTTCTTGTCACTATCTTCCCACCACCACCTGCCTGCCCTGAAATCCTGTCCCCTGATGATAGGACGGGTGCATGGTTCACAGCCGATGCTTACATATCCCTTGTCATAAAGAGCATTATATGGAATTTCATTCTTCCTGATAAACTTTTCTACTTCCTCAATAGACCATTTAAATAGGGGGTAATATTTTATCAATTTTTTATCATCGTCATATTCAAGATCTTCCATCTGAAGGCGGTTTTCCGACTGTGTTGCCCTTATTCCTGATATCCAGATCTTCTTGCCGGTCATCGCACGATTAAGCGGAACCACTTTTCTCAGCCTGCAGCATTCGAGCCTGTTTTCCTTTGACTCATAAAAGCTGTAAGGTCCCTTTTCAGTCATCATTTTCCCGACAGCCTCATGATCGGGAAAATAGACATTAATCTTTTTATTGTACTTAATTATTGTTTCGGAAAATGCTCTGTATGTCTCATTGAAAAGCCTGCCCGTGTCAAGGGTAATGACTTCTATGGGTATGTTGTTGCTGAAGATCAAATGGGTAATCACCTGGTCTTCAATGCCAAAGCTTGTGGTAAATACCACCTTTCCGGGATAATGACCTGCAATGATCTTTAATGATTCCTCAATCGTCTTCCCTTTAAGCAGTGATCTTAGTCCGCTTAATTTTAAATCTCCTTCCATAATGCCTGTTTAATATACTTACCCTCAACCTCAACCTTAACCTGTGGATATGCGCCCATATACGTTCATGGAAATAGTAAAGTACTGTCTTGGTAATAACCTCGACGCTCCCGATCGTAACTGCCATTGTGACTTTGCCTGTAATAAAGTAGCTTATGATCATCGTGTCAAGGGTACCTACGATTCTCCAGGAGATTGCCTTGAGTACGCTTTTTATGGGTTTGTCTGCCCTGTCGCTGAACTTAAGTATTTTACGTTTACCATCCTTATCCTCCGGATGTTTAATGAGAACATCAAGCATACCCGATTTTATTGATTCCTGACAAATGTAGGTATTGAGACCTGACAGGGTGTTGGTTTTAAAGTGGTAAAAGGGTAGGTATTAATACATATCTTCTCATATGCAAATAGAACCATGCACGGATAGGCATTTAATTCTCACGGTCAAATGACGAATAGAAAATTTTCAGGATACTGAACCTTTTACGGTGTTTTTCAACCAGTTCGGGGAATTCTGAAAATGTTTTTTCAAAATTTATGAAACGTTTGGACGAATTTTCAATGACCTGTCTCCCCAGGTCGGACATAGATACACCTCTTTCGAGATATATATCTGCGTAGCGAAGAATGCCTGTGTAACCAAATGCATCGAGGTCGTCGGCAATTGAAAGTATCTGCAGCAGCCTGTTGGCTGTCGGTTTATGGGTATAATCTTTATTGTCGTGATTTTCAATAGCATCAAAAAGATCTGCGTAATCTGCGGGATTAATATTTTTCTCTTCAAGAAACAATTCACAGAACTTTTTGCTGTGGATTCCATGGATTTCTTCCCGATCGACAGTCATCCCTAAATCGTGAAGGTAACATGCTATCAATAGTTTCTCGACAAATTTTCCGTCAGGTATACCCGTATATTGAAGAAGCTCTTTCGCATAGTTCCAGACCCGCCTGTGATGTGAAAGATCGTGAGACCATAGCTTTGTATCACCCCATTTCCTGATAAAAAATGCTTCAATTGATGAAAGATATTTTTCTTCTGATTTAGAAATTATGTCTGTGAGGTACATATAGTTTTGATTTATTTTAATATAGACCCCCATCCTGACCTTCCCCCACAGGGGAAGGAAATTTTTTTCTTAATGGAAAAATTATTTTGGTTTTCTTCACCCCGTCCCCCTTGGGGGAAAGCCTGCCCCGCTTAGGCGGGGGCCGGGAAGGGGGCTCCATTTAAAAGCAAGTTATAATAACAAAAAAGCAAAAGACCATGCCTTTTGCTTTTGAACAGGTCTGAGGATCTGATTATTACCTGGTAATCATGTCCTGGGCCATGTCGAGGATTGTCGTATCATCAAATGTCACTATTCCGCCGCCCGGACCCTGCTCAAAATGTATTCCAACTGATTGTCCAAGGTCAAAATTTCTCCCTCCGAAGTAGTTTCTTACAGTTTCCTCATTGAGGTCAAGCTTGTCTGCAATTCTCTTTATACTTCCGGAGGGTAGTTGATCCTTGATCTTCCGGAGTTCATTGAAAGTGATTGTTTTGCTCATGGCTGTAAAATTTTATATGTTTTTAGATTATTTCCACATTGTTCCAAAGATAATCATTAAAATTTAAAGATGGTTATTAGATTTAATAGTTATTTAACCGCAAAGATCGCTAAGCTTACCTTCGTCCCTGAAAAAGGGACTAAGGTAAGTGAATACACGCAAAGAACGCAAAGTTGTCAATAATGTATAATTTCTTTGCGTACTTGGGCTTTAATCCTTTGCGAACTTTGCGGTTAATTATTTATTATAGTTTGTTAGTATCTCTGATAATATACACATCATAATCGCCCAGGTATTCGAATCCGGCTTTTTTGTAGAGATTGATCGCTTTCAGGTTTTTCCTGTGTACTTCAATCTTGACCTGAAAGCCTTTCTTTTTTAAAAATTTAAGCGATTCCTCAAGTAACGGCTTTGACAATCCTTTTCCCTGATATATGGGCAGTATGCCAAAATGGTGAAGATGTATCCTGCGCCCGTCAAAAGTCATCCATGATGTGCCTATGATCTTACCACTGGCTTTTTCTTCCATAATAAGCATACAGCCTCCGAGAGTAATGCTCTCCTCAATGATTTTTTCATTATCGCCACGCTCCGGACGACCAAGATCTGTAGCTGACCAGAGTTCCATGATACCAGGATAGTCGCCTTTATGGTAGTTTCTGATTATAAAATTCTCTATATCATTCATATATAATATATTATACCCCCCCCCTTAATCTGAAAACCCCCCACCCCCCCTAAAGGGGGGCAATAAACCCACCTGAAAGTAGACTTATTTCGGGTCTAAACCCCCCTTCAGGGGGGCTGGGGGGCCTATAGTTGTCTCATTAAGAAATTCATATTCTTCGTTAAATAGATAAGAAGGTCATCGCCCCTTATCACTCCTGAACTTCCATACTTTTCCACAACTGCAGGAATATTTTTTACCCCGACTCCCAGTGCTTCATTGAATTCATCAATGAATTTCTTTTCAAGCTGTTTGTTTGCCGTCCAGCAGGCAAAAGCAAACGGGAGCCCCGTGAATTTGAACCATTCCTCTGCCAGGTCAATTTTATCTGTGAAGCATTTTTCATATTCAAAACACTGATCTCCTATCAGCACAATAGCTTCATTTCCATGTATATTGCAGAAATCAAAGAGTTCTGAGGTCTGGCGCCATTCAAATTCCTTCTTCCAGAGGTTCTTTGCAAGTATTCTTGCAAGATTGACAGAAGAACGCGATCTGTAGTCCAGGTTGATTATCCTTATATCTGAAAAGGGACAATTGCTCAGAAGCATTACTGTACGGACCTTTCCGTAAGCACCAAGACAATAATCGGTAATCAGACGATAATCTTTGACCATTGGTAATGCAGCCACGGGAATAAGACCTATATCGACCTCATTGCTGATAAGTTTCCTGGCACAATCGGCCGGATGATCTGTAGTTAGTATGACTTTTTTATCGAAGCCTGTCTCTGTCATACCATAAATGAACGGGAAGGTATTTGCATATTTAACTGCTGATATTCTTACTTTTCGTGAAAACATTAAGCTCTTTTTAGAGTTTGAAATTATTAGGCTGAATTCAGTTTTTTTTACAACTTCTAAAATACTACTTTTGCATATAACGTTATAAGATTTAAATCAGCAAATAGATCAACAATGGATTTGAATTCACTTACAGCGATCTCTCCTCTCGACGGACGATACAGACATAAAGTTAATGAGCTCGATCTTTATTTCTCCGAATATGGCCTCATTAAATACCGGCTGATGGTGGAGATAGAATATTTCATCGCCCTCTGCAACATACCACTGCCTCAGCTCAGTGATTTCAAAAAGGATAATTTTAAGGAACTGCGGTCGATCTATGAGGATTTTGAGATAGTTGATGCAGAGAAGATCAAGGAGAGGGAAAAGATCACCAACCACGATGTCAAGGCCATTGAATACTATTTAAAGGAACGGTTCTTTCATGCAGGCTGGGGCAAATGGAGTGAATTCGTCCATTTCGGGCTGACCTCACAGGACATCAATAATACAGCTATCCCGCTTTCAATAAAGGATGCCCTTACAAATGTCTATTTCCCTGTTCTGTTTGAGCTCAGGGAAGCACTGGCATCACTGGCAGATGAATGGAAGGATATCCCTATGCTTGCACGGACGCACGGGCAACCGGCATCTCCGACAAAGCTGGGGAAAGAGATAGCAGTTTTCATAGCAAGGATCGACGAACAGTCAAAATATTTCGGACAGATACCTTATTCTGCAAAGTTCGGCGGGGCGACAGGCAATATGAATGCCCATAAAGTTGCTTACCCCGATATTGACTGGGTTTCATTCGCCAATAATTTTGTAAATGAGGAGCTTGGTTTGCAGCGCTCTCATCCGACAACCCAGATCGAACATTATGACAATCTTGCGGCCCTGTTCGATAGCATGCGCCGGATCAATGTAATACTTATCGACCTTGCCCGCGATATATGGACCTATATTTCAATGGATTATTTCAGGCAGAAGATAAGGAAGGGAGAGATCGGTTCATCTGCAATGCCGCATAAGGTAAATCCTATTGACTTTGAGAACGGAGAGGGAAACCTCGGATTTGCAAATGCCATCTTCGGACATCTTTCAGAAAAACTTCCGGTCTCAAGACTCCAGCGCGATCTTACTGATTCAACGGTATTGAGAAATATCGGAGTGCCTGTCGGCCATTCCTTAATCGCATTCAATTCCATACTCAAAGGGCTGAATAAGCTTATCGTAAATCCTGAGAAAATAAAAAGCGACCTCGAGAACAACTGGGCAGTCGTTGCAGAAGCTATTCAGACCATCCTGAGGCGGGAAGGATTTCCAAAGCCGTATGAAGCTCTTCTCGACCTGACACGCACAAATCATAAAATAACGGAAGAATCAATCCGTTCATTCATTGAGAGCCTTGATGTAAGCGATACGGTGAAAACAGAGCTGAAGGCAATAACTCCATTCAACTTCACCGGCTTTTAATCTCTCAGTTTTACGATGGACAAGTTAAAATTGATGTTAAAATATATTGCGCCATACAAATGGTCTGCAATGAAAAGTGTCTCGTTTAACATCCTCAGCGCACTCTTTTCCCTCTTTTCCCTGACTCTGATCATTCCTTTTATAAATATCCTTTTCAAACCTGCAGCAGTTGTTTCCCATCCTGGCGAACTACAGTTTTCGATCGAATACGTTGATCAGTTTTCAAAGTATTTTTTCTCAAATCTTATAGCTGAACACGGCCGCGTGATGGTATTGCTGATGGTCTGTGGCGCCTATGTTGTTGCTGCCTTTTTCAAGAATGGTTTTATATTTCTGGCAAACAACACCATGGCATATATCAGGGCCAGCACTGTAAGGGATCTCAGAAAAAAAATGTATCTGAAGATACTGAAACTTCCTCTGTCGTTTTTCACAGATGCACGCAAAGGCGACCTTATGACACGCATTTCCAATGATGTCCAGGAGATTGAAGTTTCAATAATGGCTTCATTGACAATGATATTCAGGGATCCGATAACTATATTGGTTTTCGTAATCTACCTGTTTGTTACCAGCTATCAGCTCACTCTTTTTGCTTTAACTCTTCTGCCGTTAAGCGGCTGGCTCATTGGAAGGGTAAGCAGAACCTTGCGCTCATCATCACTGATGGGTCAGCAGAAGCTCGGAAGACTATTATCAGTTGTCGAGGAGTCTCTCACAGGGCTCAGGATCATCAAAGGTTTCAATGCTGAAAAGAAAATGACTGAGCAATTTGGCACCATCAATGATCATTATTCAAAGATACTTAAAAGAATTTATCGCAAGAATTACATGGCCGGTCCACTGAGCGAAGTACTTGCTTCAGTAGTGGTTATCTCACTTCTTTTTGTCGGAGGATCGCTGGCACTGAAAGGTACAGGGCATCTTGGCCCTGAAAAACTGATTGTTTTTGTTGTTGTCTTTTCGCAGATTATACCACCTGCAAAGAACGTCGCAACTGCATGGTTTAACATCCAGAAAGGACTTGGCTCCATAGACAGGATCGAACAGGTTCTTGTGGCAGAAGAAAAGATCACCGAAAGAAAAGATGCTATTCCTGTGTACGGATTTATTGAATCGATAGAATTCAGGGATGTATGGTTTTCTTACAACAGCGAACCTGTGCTGAAGGGACTTAATCTGAAGGTCAGGAAAGGACAGACAGTGGCAGTCGTCGGAAAATCCGGTGCAGGAAAGTCAACAATGGCTGATCTTCTTCCTCGTTTCATTGATGCCGACAAAGGCAGTGTGCTCGTTGATGGGAAAGATGTCCGCGACCTTAAAATGACGGACCTTCGTAACCAGATGGGCATCGTAAGCCAGAACCCGATACTGTTCAATGCCACATTCACGGAGAATATTGCTTTTGGCGTCGATATGCCTGATATGGAAAAAGTTAAAGAAGCAGCCCGCATAGCCAATGCTCATGATTTTATTATGGAAACAGAAGACGGCTATAACAATAATGTCGGAGAATCTGGTAGCAAGCTGAGCGGAGGACAACGGCAGAGGATAAGCATAGCAAGGGCGATAATGGCAAATCCTCCGATTCTCATACTCGATGAAGCAACATCTGCACTCGATACAGAATCTGAAAGACTTGTGCAGGATGCGATCCTTAAGCTCATGGAGAACCGGACTTCACTTGTCATTGCACACAGGCTTTCAACAATTCAGCACGCTGATCTTATAGTAGTCCTCGATGATGGCATGATAGTTGAAACAGGAACTCATGCGGAACTGATGAACAGGAAAGACGGAATCTATGCAAAGTTACATAGCTTTCAGGCGATATAAAGAAGGAGGGGGAGAGTGCGTGAGGGAGAGAGGGAGAGAGGGAGAGAGGGCGAGAGGGGGGAAAATTCTTTGCCAAAATCCGTAAAACTCCGTGGCCTCCGTGGTTAAAAAGAAGTTATAAAAGAATTGACAATTATAATTTAGAACTTGAAATGATAAAAAGAAACATACTATTTCTGTTACTGACAGGATTTCTGCTTATACCATTTTCAGCTGACGCGCAGAAGGTAAAGCATACTTTCAAATTCAGTCCTACGGAGTTTCTTCTTGATGATCAGCCATTTCAGATAATCAGCGGTGAGATGCATCCTGCAAGAATACCCGAGCAATACTGGAAGCACAGGATACAGATGGCCAGGGCAATGGGAATACTATCTCAGCATATATCTTCTGGAATTATCACGAATCTGAAGAGGGCGTGTTCGACTTTACCACAGGCAACAGGAATATCTCCGAATTTATAAAGACAGTTCAGGATGAAGAAATGTGGCTTATATTGCGTCCCGGTCCGTATGTTTGCGCTGAATGGGAACTTGGCGGAATACCACCTTACCTCCTCCGCATTCCTGATATAAATCTGAGATGCATGGATCCCCGTTATATGGCTGCCGCCGAACGTTATATAAAAAGACTGGCTGAAGAGATAAGACCATACCTTGTTACAAAGGGAGGACCAATACTTATGCTGCAGATAGAAAATGAATATGGCAGTTTCGGTAACGACCGCAACTACCTTATGAGACTTAAGGAAGTATGGTCTTCAAATGGGATTGATATCCCTACATTCACCGGTGACGGACCTGCAACTTATATGCTTGAAGCAGGAACATTGCCGGGCAGCGCGGTTGGCCTGGATTCAGGAAGCTCGTTGGTCGACTTCGAACTGGCATCAAAGATGAATCCTGGTGTTCCTGTGTTCAGCAGTGAAACCTATGCGGGCTGGCTGACTCACTGGGGTGAAGAATGGTCAAAACCGGATACTGCAGAATTGCTCAGGGAGGTAAAGTTCCTGATGGATAACAGGAAATCATTCAATCTTTATGTGATCCACGGAGGAACCAACTTTGGATTCACTGCCGGCGCAAATTCAGGAGGAAAAGGCTATGAACCCGATGTCACAAGCTATGACTATGATGCACCCATTAATGAACAGGGTCTGCCTGCACCCAAATATATGGCGCTCAGGACGCTCATAGGTTCATATCTGCCAAAAGGCAAAAAGCTCCCTCAGATTCCTGATCCTGTTCCTGCTGTTGAGATCCCCCTGATCTTTCCGGCGCGTTTCACTTCAATATGGGATAATCTGCCGCAACCTGAAAATTCCGTAACTCCAGAATCATTTGAAGCTTATGGCCAGGATTATGGATTTATGCTTTACAAAACAGAACTTATAGGTCACAAAAAGGGGAAGCTAACTGTTACCAATCTTCATGATTATGCCACAGTATTTCTGGATGGTGAATATCTCGGCCGTCTCGACCGCAGAGAAGGAATAAACAGTATTGATCTTCCTGCCGGCAAAACTCCGAATCCGGTTCTCGAAATCCTTGTTGAAGGTATGGGCAGAATAAATTTTGGACAGAATCTTATCGACAGGAAAGGGATTACAGACCGTGTCACTCTTAACGGAATGACTTTGATGAACTGGAAAGTATACAAGCTTCCGATGGACTGGAAATTTGTATACGATCTGCGCTCTTCAGGCAGAACGGTAAATAAACCGGGCATTTATTTCAAAGGCAACTTTTCCCTTATTGAACTTGGAGATACCTATTTTAACCTCTCAAATTATAAGAAGGGCATCGTCTGGGTCAACGGACATAACCTGGGCCGTTATTGGGATCTTGGACCGCAGAAACGACTATATTGTCCTGCATCATTCCTTAAGCTGGGTATTAATGAGGTCATTATCTTTGACCTCCATGTGCTTGATGCAAAGCCTCTGACTGGTGTTAAGACAATAGAATAATTAAAAGTGGGTGAGAGTTTAACTGAGAAGACACAGAAACACAGCTTTCAGTTTCGTTAGTCGAAGAAAGCTTCGCGGGACATGCTTTAAAGGGGGGCTATTTGATCCCGAACAGCCTGCATATATGCCTGTCGTACATGTTTTCGTAAACACACTGCCCGACCATCTTCTCATTTTCTTTAAGCAATTTAAGATATTCATCCATCCTCATTGCTGCAAGCTTGTAAGCTACATGCACAAGCTGTCTCATGTTTGGATTATAATCCTTGTTTCCTGGTATATGCCTGAGCGAATCAGCAAACTTTTTACCATTCCAGGCCGCTACGACTGATTTCGATGGAAGTTTTGAAATGTTGATATCTATTACGTCTGCATACGGAGCGCAAAGCTCTTCGGTCTTTTCAAGCGACTGGGAGTATATCTCTTTTACAAAATCCAGCGCCTTGCCGCCTGATTCAGCCAGTCCGATCATTTCTTCGAGCCAGGTCGTCCCGGCCGTTTTAAGATGGATGCCTTTATTATGCTCCTTTATTATCTTCCCTATGATAGGATATATTGTAAACTTATCAGATCCGGAGTGAACACTCATTTTGAGGTTTCCGGGCAGGCCAAATTCATGTATGGCAAAGTCTATCACCATCAGGTCGGCTTCAAACTCCTCCTCAAACTGATCAGGATCTCCAACATAATCAACGCCTTTGTTAAATCTTCCGGAAAATTTAGGAGCAATTGTCTGAACAGGTATATTCTCTTCACCGAGCATCTTTAAAATGAAAAATAGTTCAACAGGTGTCTGGGGATCAGGTACTTCGTCCATGGAGACCTCTGTAATAAAATTATCGTGGCCCTTTGTTTTTTCAATCTTTCTGTATATTTCCCAAGCCTTGATGGCAGCAAAAAGGTATTTATTTGCTATCTCCCGGATCTTCTTCTCAGAGACTTTCATAGACTTCCTGATTCCGGGTATTTTTAATTCACCTGAGTATTTTTTTGCTCCGGCAACAAATGAATTGATGTCATCATCATCTGCCTTTTTCCCGATATAGGATGCAACGTCGATAGTGAAAAAATCCGAGCTCCCGATGAACCTCTCGACCGTATCCAGATTAATATGGTCGGCATCGACAAAATAAGGATTTTTAAAATCTGCCTTTTTGGTCACGGTATCAGCCTCTTTTCTTACATCTTCAGGTTGAGTGCCAATGGTATTATGTTCCCTGTTTGATTTGTTCCAGACGGGAGTAATTTCTACACCTTTTTTGCCGGCATCAATAATAGCCCTGAGCTGGGCAGAACCCTGATGGCCGAACCGGTCGCCCATTCCTATGGAGTATTTTCCAAGTGTCTTCATTCTTAGATTTTTTACTTTTTATTATTAAGAAAGAATTGTACATTCTCTTAAGTTACAACATATACAGGAAGATATTCCATCTTTTCAGGAATCCTGTCCATAGAAAGATAGTCAAACAATTTCACCACGGTTATGCAGAACCATGTCGACTGTTCCGATGGATACTCCGGAGATCTCGGCAATATCCTTTAAACTAGGTCTCTTCGAAGGCATTTTCAGTCAGGCATTTTTAATGCTATAAATCTTCCACACGCTTCATTCTCGGAACAAGAAAATGCATAACGATCCATGCTGCAACATATGTGACAGCGCAGAAAATGAACAGATAGCTGTACCCAGCCTCCACCTTCCCCAGTGCAGTGAAATGCTTCAGGATAAGACCTGCAGCCTGTGCTATCAGAATTCCGCCTACAGCTCCTGACATACCGCCTATTCCGGTTACAGAAGCCACTGCCTTCTTGGGGAACATGTCAGAAACAGTTGTAAAAATATTTGCTGACCAGGCCTGGTGGGCTGCACAGGCCACACCGATAACCAAAACCGCAAACCATGTGTTGAACTGTCCTAACCAGCTCGCTGTCAGCACAAGCAGGGGGAATAAGGCATAAATGAACATAGCTGATTTGCGTGCCTTGAAGGTAACCATTCCGCTGTTTATGAGTTTTTTAGGCAACCATCCTCCATATACAGATCCAATAGTTGCGATTGTATATACAACAGCTACTGCAATGGTCCAGGTGATTACTCCGGGAATATCGGAATTAGTGCCGCTAAAGTCCGGATTGAGCGCTTTGAATGCTTCAATTTTACGTGCATTCTCACCATTCAGGAAGGCAGGCAGCCAGAAAAGATAGAACCACCATACTCCATCGGTCATAAGCTTTCCCCAGAAAAACGCCCAGGTCTGACGATACTTAAGCAGTTTTACCCAGGGTACTTTTCCTCCGTCATCTACAGCGTCAGCCTTTTCATCCAGGTCGCTGTGTATATAGTCATACTCAGTCTGTTTCAGTTTACCTGATTTAAGCTTTTCTTCAGGCGAACCATAAATGCGAAACCAGAACCAGAGCCATGATAAACCAATGAAGCCAACAAAGACAAATGCCCACTGCCAGCCCCAGTGAAAAGCTATCCATGGAACGAAGAGCGGGGTAAGAATGGCACCGACGTTCGTTCCGGAATTATAGATGCCCGTAGCATAAGCTCTTTCCTTTTTCGGAAACCAGATGGCAATTGTTTTATTAGCTGCAGGAAAGTTACCTGCCTCAGTGAAACCCAATGCTGCGCGCCAGAATCCGAATGAAAAGGCGTTGTATGCAAGCCCATGGCCCATTGCAGCAATACTCCAGCCCAGAAGTGAAAATCCGTATCCTTTTTTCGTTCCGATCCGGTCAATGAATCTACCGGCAAGGGTCATACCAATTGCATAGGCGATCTGGAAGCTCATGACAATCCAGGAATACAAAAGTTCCTGGTTTGCCTTATCTTCTCCGAAAATTCCTACATCTGAAAGAATGGGTTTCAAGAGGCCAAGCACATTCCGGTCAAAATAGTTAACGGTGGTAGCGAAAAAAACAAGTGCACAGATTGTCCACCTGTATTGGCCGATAGTTTTGGTTAGTTCTGACATAGGTTTAATATTGAATTTGTAAATTAATTATACGTTATAAGTTGTGGATGCCGTGGTGCCGCCTCTTCCTGTCCAGTTGGTGTGGAAGAACTCACCTCTTGGTTTGTCTGTGCGTTCATATGTATGTGCTCCGAAATAATCTCTTTGTGCCTGCAGAAGGTTGGCAGGAAGCTTTTCGCAGCGATAGCCGTCAAAATAACTCAATGCCGCTGAAATTGCAGGTGCAGGAATGCCATTAGTCACTGCTGCAGCCACCACATTCCTCCATCCCTGCTGTGCTTTCTCAACTTTTTCTCTGAAGAACGGATCAAGAAGAAGGTTGGTGATTGAAGAATTATTTTCAAACGCTTCTTTTATTTTACCAAGAAATGCCGATCTGATTATACAGCCGCCTCTCCACATAAGAGCGATGCCTCCATAATTAAGATCCCATTTGAATTCAACAGCTGCTGCCTTCATAAGAGCATAACCCTGGGCATAGGAGACGATCTTTGATGCGTACAGGGCATCTTTAAGGTCATCGATCATTTTCTTCCTGTCACCTGTAAAGGCAGGCTTGGGTCCGTGCAGCACTTTTGACGCTTTTACCCTTTCATCCTTCACTGCTGAGAGACATCTGGCAAATACTGCTTCTCCGATAAGCGTCAGAGCGATGCCATGATCTAGTGCCGCAACCGCTGTCCATTTTCCGGTACCTTTCTGACCGGCTGTATCAAGTATCTTATCTACAAGCGGTTTGCCGTCGGCATCTTTATATGCCAGGATATCCCTGGTAATCTCAATAAGGTAACTGTCGAGATCTCCTTTATTCCACTCTTTAAATACTTCGTGCATCTCATCGGCACTCATGTGAAGAAGGTCCCGCATTACCTGGTATGCTTCACAGATAAGCTGCATGTCACCATATTCGATACCATTATGCACCATTTTCACAAAGTGTCCGGCTCCGTTTTCTCCAACCCAGTCGCAGCATGGAGAACCATCTTCAACTTTTGCAGCAATAGCCTGGAAGATTGGTTTTACTGATGGCCATGCGGCTTTTGAGCCGCCCGGCATTATTGAAGGACCAAGGAGCGCCCCTTCTTCTCCTCCGGAAACACCTGTACCTATATAAAGCAGTCCTTTGCTCTCCACAAGCGAAGTTCTCCTGTTGGTGTCAGGGAAATGTGTATTTCCGCCATCAATGATGATATCTCCTTTTTCAAGATGCGGGATCAGTGTGTTGATCATGTCATCAACCGCATTGCCGGCTTTAACCATTATCATCACTTTCCTCGGCTTTGCCAGCGATTTTACAAGTTCCTCAATTGAGTGTATCCCTGTGATGTTTTTCCCTTTTGCCCTCCCGGCAAGGAAATCATCAACCTTCCGGGTTGTACGGTTATATACAGCTACATGAAATCCCTTGCTTTCCATATTGAGGACAAGATTCTCGCCCATAACCGCCAGCCCGATCAGTCCTATGTCTGCTAGTTTGCTCATCTTATATAATATTTATATTTATTCTATAATTAATTACTGTCATTGCGATCCCGCTTCAGCGGGAGAAGCAATCTTATTCGGATCTACTCATTTTCTATAATACTCCTTCACAATCTCATCCATCACCCTGCTTGTTCTGGCTGCTGTATTGCCGGTGCTCACTGTGGTTCCATTTTCACTCAGCGCCTTTACAACCTGTTGAATCAGGTAAATCTGAACATGTTCAGGTCTTTCATTTACAAATTCCTTTCTTCCTTCGTGGTTTTCAAGAACTATCGGTTCAAAATTAAAACAAGAAAACCTGATATAGCCCTTATCTCCGGTTATTTCGATTGAATCCCTGCTGCTTGAAGCCGATGCACTGAAACTCCATGTTCCTGATCCTGCTATGTTGTTTCCAAAGAGGAATTCTGCAGAAACATAATCTTCTGCTTTATAAAGGTGCGCCTGGTTCAGAACCAATGATCTTACCTTCTGAATAGGTCCGAAAAGAAAATCAAGATAATCAAGCTGATGTGATGCCAGATCAAAAAAGTGTCCTCCACCCGCTATTTTTGGATCAACCCTCCATGGAAGATCGCCTGATTTCTCTTCATCGGATGGAGATTTGAACAGCTGCAGCTGAACGAAAAGCGGGTTCCCGATGGCGCCCTTATGTACAATATCCTTTACCCTGACAAATCCGGGAAGTGCTCTCCTGTAATATGCGACAAAAACAGGAATACCGTATTTTTCAGAGGCTTTGTTTATTTTGAGACATTCATTGTAATTCAATGCCATTGGCTTCTCGATATAAACAGGTTTTCCGGCTTTTATTGCTTGTATTGAATACTCTGCATGACTCGAGGGTGGCGTGGCTATATAAACAGCATTTATTTCAGTATCGTTTATCAGGTCGGAGACATTACTATAGAATTTCGGAACATTATGGCGCCTGGCATAATCTTCAGCCAGCCCGGGATTCCGGCGCATCACCGCAACAAGGCGGGAATTATTCACCTTGTTAAATGCCGGACCGCTTTTAACCTCGGTGACGTTGCCGCAACCTATGATACCCCAGCTTATCATTTCTCAAGTCTTTCCCTTGAGCTCCATAAACCTACTGCAGGATTTGAGATGAAATAGATCTCTTCTCCGTCTGGCATTATATTATAACCGTCCTTAAGCTTTTCGGGATCGTATTTTTTCAGTGTTTCAGTAAGATCAGTATATTTGAAATTTACAGATTCAATTTCCTGCCGGGTAAGATGACCGGGACAATATGTTATAGAGAACCTGCCTTCGGAGCTTCCGTGAATAAGATGTGCCGCTGCACTGAGGTTTTGTTTGAGTTCATCATTTGCCTTAAGAAATGCAAGTGTTGCGGGCGTACCTTTATACCCGTATTTTCTTATCAGCCTGTCGATCTCCTTGTCCTCGCCAAATTCTTTTAATCCCGGGGCGATAACAGTAAGCTCGCCATTGTCGGCCATTGCCATTCTGGTTCTGTAAATGCTTTTATTCCCCAGCCAGGTACTTTTAAATTCAGAAGGATCAAGATAGACAACAGCTTTCTTAAGAGGCTTTTCAAGAACTGTAAAGTTGACTTTTATCGACAGATCAGCAGCCATGGTGAAAACTTTATGATCGTCTCCGATATATAATCCGCGTATAACAAGCTTGCCTGTTTCGTCACGTCCTATCACAGTATGCACATAGACAACCGGGAGATGCGATATGAAGTGTTCAGAGGCATAGTTTAAAAGTCGTCTCACCGGAGTATCAGCCTTACCCATCATCCTTTCCATTCCATACACAGCTCCGATAAAGTGACTCTTATTTATGCCTTCCGGGCCGCCTGTTCCCACAAACAGGTTCTTATTGTAGCTGGCCATTCCTATTACTTCATGCGGAACTACCTGGCCTACAGAGAGTATCAGATCATGCCCGCCGTTGAACACAAGCTTGTTCAATTGTGCCGGCCACGGATAGTCAAGTGCTCCTTCAGTAAGTTTTGAGATAAAATCCCCGGGAATTGTCCCCACAGTAACTACATCCTTTCTCCAGTCATGAACTCTGAAAAGATCTTTAGGAACATCCTTGTACATTTCAGTTATCTCACTATCCGTCATTGGTACATGAGTGCCGAGGGCAGGAAG
>JALONV010000026.1 GCA_025454755.1 Bacteroidales bacterium
AAAACAATGCGGTGGTGATCCTAGTTTAGTCTTTCGTTAAGAGCTAAATGGCAAACTAATATCAACGCGTTCTTTAAAATCTTCCGAACACTCCTGATTACAAATCCGCGCCAGCAGTGCTTTGTGGAGGCACGGATTGCAAATCCGCGCCAGCGTTTTAGATACCTCAATCTACATTATCGTTGAGATATGCATTGTTCTCCCGAAGCACGGGGCCTTCCTCATCGTCGGAAGTAAGGGTGAATTTCGAAAGCCTGCTTTCAGAGTTCTTGTCTGAAGGGCTCATGAGCATGTTCCTCCGTATATAAGCAGGAACATCCTCGAAAGTGTCAATGTTCTCCTTCATCGTCTTGTTCGAGAGCCCTTCCTTCTTGAGGATATTCTGCATATGTTTTACTTTCTGCAGAGTTGCATCCGCTTTGTCCTGACCTTCACCTTCCGATTCATTGTGCCTTTCTCTTATCGCATTGATCTCTTCCTGGTTCAGCTGGCCGAAGTCAATCGTACCCTGTGACTCTTCCTCGAAATCGGCAATGATTGACTTGCGTTTCCTCTCAATTATTTTTATCTCACCTTCGCTCCGCTCAGGTATAAGTTTTGGAGGTACTATGGCATTATCGGTCAGCATAACCTTGCTTTTCTTTATTGGCTGCTTATATGGCTGGAAGATGCTGTTTGGTTCAAAGCCTGTCGCTATTACTGTTACGCTGATATTTTCACCTAAACTCTCATCCTGTGATAATCCTCTGATTATCAAAGCATCGTCAGATGCAGCATCATACATATAATCTGTTATCTCGCCAAGTTCATCCATAGTTAACTCATGCTCTCCCTTACCCGATGAGATGTTAATAAGTATGCTTTTAGCGCCGGTAATGTCGTTTGAATTGAGCAAAGGGGAAGAAAGGGCATTTTCAATGGCACGTATTGCCCTGCTTTCTCCTGCAGCTGCTCCCATGCCCATTATTGCAACTCCCGAATTTTTCATCACTGTTTCAACATCGGCAAAATCAACGTTTATATAACCTGTCACGGTTATTATTTCTGCAATGCCCTTGACTGCAATTGTCAGAACATCATCAGCCTTGGAGAATGCACTGGATACGCCCTGGTTACCATATATATCTCTCAACTTCTCGTTATTTATCACGAGCAGTGAATCAACATGATCTTTAAGCTCGGTAATGCCATCAATAGCATATCTTATCCGGATCTTCCCTTCAGATTTGAACGGGATTGTGACAACAGCGATGGTTAGAAGTCCGGCTTCCCTGCATGCTTTTGCAATTACAGGTATGGCCCCGGTGCCGGTACCTCCGCCCATACCGGTTGTTATGAATACCATCCGGGTATTTCCGCCAAGCGCATCCATTACGTTGTCAAGGTTTTCGAGCGCTGCTTTTCTTCCTTTTTCAGGCTGGCTCCCCGCCCCCATTCCTTCTGTAAGCGCTTCTCCTATCTGTACTTTAATAGGGACAGGGCTCTTGGCAAGTGCCTGGTGGTCGGTGTTGCAGACAATGAAATTAACATCCCTGATGCCTTTTTCGAACATGTGGTTGACAGCATTATTGCCGCCGCCTCCAATCCCAAGGACTTTTATTATTGACGACCTCTCAACAGGCAGATCAAAGTTCATTATATCGTCCGGCATATTTTAGTTTTTTAATTGTTTTTGAACAGTAAATCCCTCTTATAAAACCATATTTAATTCATATCAGCTGATAGTCTGATCTTCAACTTCAAACATCTGTTTCATCATCGCCTTTATCTTGTCAGCGATCGTCATCTTGTTTTCGCGTGGTTCGGTTTCTTCGTCTTCTTCATTGCGGAAATCAGATACATCCTGCTCTTCAGCTAATGCCCTGCGCTGAGGTCTGACAAACTCAGTATCCTTGTCAGCATTGAAACCCTGCTTATACGTCTCGAGATATTCGAACCCTCTCATAATAAGTCCGACAGCTGTTGCGTACATCGGCTGGTTGATCTCTGTTTTGCTGGTGCCTGCAAGATGTTCATTCGGGAATCCTATTCTGACATCCATGGCAGTTTTGAATTTCATCAGTTGCGGAAGATGCTTCAGCATTGCGCCGCCGCCTGTAATAACAACACCGGCGGCCAGCTTGTCGGCATATCCTGAATTCTGTATTTCAAAATTGACGAAATCGATGATCTCTTCCATCCTCGACTGTATAATATATGCAAGGCTTCTGAATGAGATCTCTTTCGGCTCTCTGCCGCTTATGCCAGGTATCGAAACAACCTTGTCCTCCGGCGCTATATCTCCCAATGCTGAACCATATTGTATCTTAAGCTGTTCGGCAAATCTCTGCAAAATCGCACAGCCTTCCTTGATGTCCTTTGTTACAACATTTCCGCCAAGAGGGATTACGGCAGTGTGCCTGATAATATTGTCGTAATAGACAGCCACATCTGTTGTTCCGCCGCCGATATCTACCAGAACAACACCTGCTTCTTTTTCGTCTTCGGTAAGCACGGCATCGGATGATGCAAGCGGTTCAAGGATCATATCCCTGACTTCCAGGTTTGCTTTGCGGATACATTTTTCAATGTTCTTTGCAGCAGCCACCTGTCCGATGACAATATGGAAATTGGCTTCAAGACGCCTTCCGCACATGCCTATCGGGCTCTTTACACCTGTTTCATTGTCGACTATGAAATTCTGCGGAATTACATGTATGATCTCTTCACCTATATCAATATGGATCTTGTGCATATCCTCGATCAGCCTGAAGACCTCCTCTTTCTTTATCTCATCCTCATAGTTGTCGCGCATGATATATCCGCGGTTTTTCATGCTTTTTATATGCTGACCTGCAATTCCGACGAAGACTTCCGAAAACATTATTCCGGATCTCTTCTGGACATCGTCAACAGTTGTCTGAATGGCATTTACCGTTTCTTCGATATTCAGTACAACACCTCTTTTAACGCCTTTTGAAAGTGCCTTGCTCAATCCGAGAATTTCAATTTTGCCATTCTCGTTTCTCTTACCGACAATTGCCACAATCTTTGTGGTCCCGATGTCGATTGCTGCTACATACTGTTCTTTCTTGCTCATATGAATTTAAATATGGTTTATCATTGTTTTTTCCTGCACACAACCTGGTCCTCGTATTCCAGGTTGATCAGTGAATATTTGTTCCATCCTGTTTCCGGGAGAACTTTGTCATAGAAAGCCTCAAGGTTTCTCAATTTGCCTTCATAGTTTTCAAATGTTCCCAGGTGAATTAATTGATTCCCGACACGTGGGATAAGATTCACCTCGTCTTTGCCGTCGATATAGATCTGATCGATCTGTGCCGACCAGAAATTATCATCCCTTATATAATTTACGAAACGATATGTATCCTTAAGAATGGTGTTTTTAATAAGGGTGTCGAGCACACTTACGCTGTCAAGCATTGCCGGTGTTATATTGATATTGCCTTCAACTATATGAAGCCTTGGATTATAGAGATTCCTTTTCCGGAAAAGGAATCCATCCTCATCAAGGAAGTAATCGCCTCCTTCGTCAGGTATTATCCTCATCACCGGATTGCGCTGATCAACATACATATGAAGCACACCGTCAATGGTTGTATAGACTTCTGCAACTTTCAGTTCACGCAGTATATTTATCCTGTTTTCAATATCATAAGCTGATACTTTGTTCAATGGCTGTCCAAGTATCTTTCCACTCTTCCCATACGCAAGATTCAGCAGCTGTCTTTTTGTAACAAAATGATAATCAGCCGAATCGGCAATACTTATTACTATATCGCTGCATGGCTTTGTACTGTTGGAAACAGTATAATAAACCGGCATGGCAAGCAGGTACAAAACAGGAATCAGAAGCAATATTTTCAGCAGTTTTTTCATTCCCCTGCCTCCTTCTTCAGTTTCTGCTCTATAGGTTCAACAAGCCTGTCGATATTCCCTGCGCCAATGGTCAGAAGGACATCCAGGCTTTTCACATCAAGCTTTTCAGGAATGTCGCTCATCTCAAGGAGGCTCTTTGCCTTAAGCTTCATCCTGTCTAATATCATTTTTGAAGAGACTCCGGGAATCGGCTTTTCACGGGCCGGATAGATGGGCAGCAGGATAACCTCATCCAGCGTATCCAGCATTTTTGCGAAACCTTCAGCGTGGTCTTTCGTGCGGGTAAAGAGATGCGGCTGAAAGATTCCTGTGATCTTCCTGTTACCGAAATATTCTCTTACCGAAATTATAAACGCCCGTATTTCCTCAGGATGATGAGCATAATCATCGATATAAGTCAGGCCCTGTCTGTTAATCCGGATATCAAATCTTCTTCTGACTCCCTGGAAAAGCACTGCGGCTTTCCTGATCTCATCTTCATTAACTCCGCAGTTCAATGCTGCTGCAATTGCAGCAGTAAGATTTTCAATATTTATTATTCCAGGGAAAGGAAAGTGAATATCACCTAAAACTCCATGTGGAGTTTTTATCGAGAAGTTATAACAGTCATTCCTGCGCCCGACATTGAAATATCTGTAATCCGCCGAAGGATCGCTTCCATAGGTATAACCCAACACCTCACCGGGGCATTCAATATGCTCCCTAATCGCATAATTATAAATAAGAATTCCTTTCGGTCTGATCTTTCTGATGAATTCATTATAACCAGCAATCATAGTTTTATGGTCGCCGTAGATCTCAAGATGATCAGGATCGACAGCCGTGACAACCGCAATCAATGGTCTAAGCATGAGGAATGAACGGTCATACTCATCAGCTTCCATCACGGTAAAGCGGCTGTTACCTGTAATGAGATTAGAGTTGTAATTTTTTGAAACACCACCAAGGAAAGCTGAACAGTCAATTGATGATTGCTTGAGAATATGTGCTGTCATTGTTGAAACAGTCGTCTTTCCATGTGTTCCGGCGATAGCAATAGTATCAGTTTTCTCTGAAAGGGCTCCAAGGATTTCAGATCTTTTAAAAATCCAGTAATCATTTGCCCTGAAAAAAGAAAGTATGCGGCTCTCTGCAGGTATTGCAGGTGTAAAGACTATTTTCACCCTCTCCTTTCCTGCCGGATCTTTAAACAGTGAAGGAATTGATTCAATATCATCTGCAAATGAGATTGAACAACCGGCCTCATTAAGCGAATCTGTTATCCTGCTCTGAGTCCTGTCGTAACCGGCAACGGTGAATCCTTCACCTGCAAAAAAGAATGCAAGCGCGCTCATGCCGATACCGCCAATACCGACAAAATAGAATCCTTCCGTATTTTCAAGCTCAATCATTTACCTGCCAGCTTTAATACTTCGTTTGCTATTCTTACATCAGCATCCCTGTCGGCCATTTTTGATATGTTGGCCGAAAGGGAGGCTTTTCCCCTGTTATCTGATACCAATTCTAATGCTTCATGCACAAGCTGTTCCGCAGCATCGCTATCCTTTATCATAACAGCAGCATTTTTATATGTCAGCGCCAGTGCATTTCGTGTCTGATGATCTTCGGCCACATTTGGCGAAGGCACAAGTATCACCGGCTTCCCGACAAGGCATAATTCCGAAATTGTTCCGGCGCCTGCTCTGGAAACTATTATATCGGCAGCAGCAAAAGCATAATCCATCCTGTTGATAAAACTGTGAAGTGAAATATTTACTGCTGCTGTCTGATTCAACATCTCATTTATCTTTTCGAAATAATAATTTCCGGTCTGCCATAACCACTGGCACTCTGATGATATAACTTTCTGAATATTTTCCGAAAGGCTTTTGTTAATTGTTCCCGCACCTAGTGAACCTCCCAGAACAAGTATCACAGGAAATTCCTTTTTGAGATTAAAAAATGAAAGAGCTTCACTTCGAAGATTTGCGAGGTTATCAAAATTCTGGCGGACAGGATTTCCGGTCCTGATGATTTTCCCGGCCGGGAAATACTTTTCCATGCCGTCATAAGCAACACATATTACTGATGCCTTTTTTGCAAGCAGTTTATTTGTGACACCTGCATAGCTGTTCTGTTCCTGAATGATTGTAGGGATACCAATTTTACCTGCCTCCCTGAGAATTGGTCCGCTGGCATATCCGCCAACACCCACAACCACGTCAGGCACAAATTCTCTGATGATATTCCGGGCCCTGAAAAGACTTGTTGCGAGTTTGAAGAGCACAATAAAGTTTTTTAGTGACAGGCTTCTTTGGAATCCTGCAACGGGAAGTCCGACAATCCTATAACCTGCTGCCGGCACTTTTTCCATTTCCATCCTGCCTTCAGCGCCGACAAAAAGGATCTCTATCTCAGGGTCTAAACGCCTTAGCGCGTTGGCTATCGAAATGGCAGGAAAAACATGTCCTCCCGTTCCGCCGCCACTTATTATGATCCTTTTATGCTTTTGATGGCTCATAGATTTTATCTCCTTCTTCTATGGTATCCTCTTCCGGCAATTCTTCCTTTTTGATTTTGGCGTTTACGACCCTGCTCACACTCAGGATCACTCCAATCGAAAAACTCATCATAAGAACCGATGTCCTTCCCCAGCTCACCATGGGGAGTGTCTGTCCTGTCACGGGGAACAATCCTACTGCAACAAGCATGTTCAGAAATGCCTGAACAACGATCATCACAATAAGTCCCAGCACCAGAAATGCAGGAAAGGCTGTCTCACATTTTTTAGCAATTGTCACTCCCCTGAACAGCAATATCAGGTAAGCCAGTATTAGTGGTATTGCCCCCAGAAGCAGTCCATATTCTTCAATTATTATTGCAAAAATGAAATCCGAATTCGACTGTGGAAGCATGTTCCTCTGTGTGCTTCTGCCGGGAGCTTTGCCGAAAAGACCACCCGTGGAGATGGCAATTTTCGCCTGATTTGCCTGGTAGTCGCCGTCGGGATCAGGTTTCCCTGAGAAATAATGCTCTATCCTGTTCTTCCATACCTGCACCCTGTTATCATCTGTTGCCCATGTCAGGACAAGAGCAAAAAGTACAACCCCCACGACTGCCATTCCTGAATATGCGAAAAGGTATTTAAGAGGCACGCGGCCGATGAACAGAATTATCATGCTGATACCGAAGATCAGCATGGCGGTGGAGAGGTTTTCCGGCATTATCAGCGCACATATTATAGCAACAGGGATCATGAACAGTTTTGTGACGAGCATGAAATTGTTAAGCTCGTTCTGATATTTTGCAAGCGTACGCGCGAGATAAATGATCAGGGCAACTTTGGCTACATCAGAGGTCTGAAGCCTGAATCCTGTTCCGGGAATGACGAGCCAGCGTGTCGCTTCATTCACTCTTGCTCCAAAAACAAGTGTCAGCACCAGCAAACCGGCTGATATAATAAGGAATAATCCGGCCATGGAGAAATAGATCCTGTATGGAAGGTATGAGACGACAACTATTATTACAAGACTTAAAACAAGCATTATGAACTGGCTCCTGAGAAAATATGTAGTGTTGCCTCCGTAGTTTCTGAACGCCACTCCAACTGAAGAGCTGTATACGGCAAGGAGAGAATAAATCATAAAAAGGACCACAAGGCCCCAAACAGCCCTGTCGCCTTTAAATGTCCTTGTCAGCCAACCCTTCTGCATAGTTGTGATTATTAAAGATTTCTGACTGCTGCTTTAAACTGACGGCCTCTGTCCTCGTAATTACTGAAGAGATCGAAGCTCGCACACGCCGGAGAAAGAAGCACTGTTTCGCCCTTTTTTGCCAGGTAGTATGATGATCTCACCGCCTCTTCCATCGACGAAGCTTCAATGATCGTTGGCACCTTATCCTTAAAGGCATCAAGGATCTTTTTATTATCCCTGCCCAGGCAAACAACTGCTTTAACCTTCTGTTTCACGATCGGAAAAAGCTCTGAATAGTCATTACCCTTGTCGACACCTCCCACAATCCAGACAACATCGGTTTCCATGCATTCGAGAGCATACCACGTTGAATTCACATTGGTTGCTTTTGAATCGTTTATGAAATTGATACCGCTGACTTTAATCACCGGTTCAAGCCGGTGTTCTACACCCTGAAAATCAGCTAGACTTTCTCTGATGACATCTTTGCGGATGTTCAGCACTTTCCCTGCAATGGCTGCGGCCATTGAATTGTAAGTGTTGTGACGGCCTTTCAGCGCCAGTTCATGGATGGACATAAGGTTTGTTTTTTGTGGATAATCAATTATCAATTCCTTGTTTTCGATGTATGCTGTCATCTTCTCCGTTATCGTATCAGAGAAAGGAAGAAGTGTCATTCCAAATTCTTTTTTCGCCAGCTCAGCCTGAATAATAGGATCATCAGCCCAGTATATGAGGAATTCCGATTTTGTCTGATTCTGTGTCACCCTCATTTTTGAATCGACATAATTCTGAAGCTTGTGATCATACCTGTCGAGATGATCAGGGGTTATATTCATCAATACGGCAATGTCGGCTTTGAATTCATACATACCGTCGAGCTGGAAACTGCTGAGTTCTATCACGTAATAATCATAATCGCCTTCGGCCACTGCCATTGCAAAACTGTTCCCAACATTGCCGGTCATTGCTACATTTTTACCGGCTTTTTTCAGAATATGAAAAATAAGGTTCGTTACAGTGGTTTTTCCGTTGCTGCCGGTGACGCATATCTTCTTTCCCCCCGCATATCGTCCGGCAAACTCGATCTCTGAGATAACTGGCATCCCTTTTTCACGGATCATATTCACAACAGGCGCATCTTCCTTTATCCCGGGGCTCTTTATCACTTCATCAGCTGAAATAATTTTCTCCTCAGTATGTTTACCCTGCTCCCATTCTATTTTGTGTTTGTCAAGCATTTCCCGGTATATTTCTTTAATCTCACCCTTGTCGGAGACAAATACATCAAAACCTTTTTTCAGCGCCAGAATCGCTGAACCTGCTCCGCTTTCACCTGCTCCCAGTATTACAATTCTCTTCTTCATCACGTTATCTTATCTTGAGCGTCACAATGCTTATCACGGCAAGTATTATTGCCACGATCCAGAACCGTGTGACTATCTTCGGTTCAGGATATCCTTTCTTCTGATAATGATGGTGAAGAGGCGCCATCAGGAATATCCTGCGACCCACTCCATATTTTCGTTTCGTCCTTTTAAACCAGAATACCTGCAGAACGACCGACAGATTCTCCATCAGAAAAACCCCGCAGAGGATAGGCACAAGAAGCTCTTTCCTGATTACGATGGCGAACACGGCTATTATTCCACCTAATGCCAGGGATCCGGTATCGCCCATAAATACCTGTGCCGGATATGAATTGTACCACAGGAACCCGATTGTGGCTCCGATCATTGCAGCAGCAAAGATCACAAGCTCCTCAGAATGGGGAATGAACATGATATTCAGGTAGTCGGCATAAATGATGTTGCTGGATACGTATGCCAGTATCGCCAGAGCTACACCGGTTATTGCCGAAGTGCCGGTGGCAAGACCATCAAGGCCGTCGGTAAGGTTGGCGCCATTTGAAACTGCAGTTATGATGAAAATAACCAGGACAACAAAGACCAGCCATGTCAATATCTTGCGGTGATCTTTATTTATGAATGCCACAAGCCAGGAATAATCGAATTCGTTATTCTTTACAAATGGTATTGTGGTTTTAATCGTGTTTTTGTCAGCTTTGAAATCTTCTGACTGAATATTCTGCGCAACTGTTTCAACAAGCTCATTCCTTTCCCGTGCGCTCATCCCTGAGACATTTGTGGTTTCAACGATCATTGCATCATCGCTCAGGAAAAGAGTTATTCCCACGATCAGCCCCAGAATAATCTGTCCCATTATCTTGAACCGTGCAGCAAGTCCATCCTTATTTTTTTTGAATATCTTGATATAATCATCGACGAAACCTATGAATCCAAGCCAGATTGTCGTCAGTAGCATGAGAATTATATAGACATTATTGAGCCTGGCGAACAGCAATACAGGTATAACAATGGAGGCAAGAATGATTATTCCTCCCATCGAAGGAGTGCCTTTTTTCTTCAACTGACCTTCAAGTCCCAGGTCTCTCACAACTTCACCTACCTGCTTCTTCTGGAGGTATAGGATTATTTTCTTCCCGATCAGCATCGAAATTATGAGAGCGGTTATTACCGCTGCGGCCGACCTGAATGAAATATATGAGAAAACTCCGGCACCCGGAACATTAAGCTTATCAAGATATTGAAACAAATAGTACAGCATCCGTATTAAATTTTATTTCTGTAAAAATGCTTTTCTTAACTCTTCCCTGTCATCAAAATGATGTCTTACTCCGTTTATCTCCTGGTAGGGTTCATGGCCTTTGCCTGCAACAAGAATGACATCACCCGGATTCGCAAGCATAACAGCAGTCTTTATTGCTTCGCGCCTGTCGGCAATCCTGAGTGTTTTTTTCTTCATGTCCCGTGTTATTCCGGATTCCATGTCATCAAGTATCATTTCGGGATTTTCTGTCCTGGGATTATCTGAAGTAAGAATTACCTTTGAACTTCCTTCTGCAGAAATAGCTGCCATTTTCGGCCTCTTGGTTTTATCACGGTCGCCTCCCGCTCCAACAACCGTGATCAGCTGTATGCTTCCTCCTCTTATTTTGTTTATGGTGCCAATCACATTTACCAGAGCGTCGGGAGTATGTGCATAATCAACAATACCGGTTACTCCACCCTCTGACCTGATAATCTCCATTCGTCCGGCGACGGGTGTAAGCTCGCTGAGGATTGTCAGTATTTGATTCTTTTCTGCACCAAGAAGCGATGATGCCCCATATACAGCAATAAGGTTAGAGGCGTTGTAATCACCTACGAATCTTGTCCATATTTCTTCATCCATGATCCGTAATCCCATGCCTTTAAAGCTCTGTTCAATGATTCTGCACCGGAAGTCGGCCATTCCCTTTACAGAAAAAGCATAGTGTTCAGCACTGCAATTCTGAAGCATAACCCTTCCGTTCCTGTCATCAGCATTTACCAGGGCAAATGCTCCCCCAGGCAATGAGTCAAACCAGCTTTTCTTTGCCTTCAGGTAGTTTTCAAAAGTCTTATGATAATCGAGGTGGTCGTGTGTAAGATTGGTAAATATTCCTCCTGCAAATTCCAATCCTGCGATTCGTTTCTGATCAACGGCATGGGAACTTACTTCCATGAATGCATAACTGCATCCCGCGCTGACGATCTCAGCCATAGTCTTATTGAGCTGGACCGGATCAGGAGTTGTGTGGGTAGCCGGCAGTTCCTTGTCAACCACATAGTTGCAGACTGTTGAGAAGAGGCCGCATTTATAGCCGAGCTTCGTGAACATTTTATATAACAATGTGGCTATTGTTGTCTTGCCGTTTGTTCCTGTAACTCCGACAAGCTTCAGCGATGAAGAGGGGTTATTGTAGAAATTCGATGCAGCCTGTCCAAGAGCTTTTGCAGAATCGGCTGTTTTTATCCAGCAAACATTTTTCGCCGGTTTTGGGGGAAGAACTTCGCATAGGATTGCACCGGCTCCTGATTTGACTGCTCCATCTATGAAATCGTGCCCATCGCTCTTTGTGCCCTTAACAGCAACAAAAAGGGAACGTTCAGTTACACTCCCTGAATCAAAAGTGATTTTTTCAATCAGTGATCTTTTTTCTCCGGTAAAGGAGACTATTTCTATTCCCGCCAATATTTCCCCGAGTTCCATCATACTACATATTCATTTCCAGCGAAACCACCTGTCCTTCAAAATATCTTGCGCCATGTTCAGGCGATTGTCTGAGCACTTTACCCCTGCCGCTGTATTTTACCTTATAACCTGAATTCTCGAGAAGGAAAATTGCATCCCTCAGGCTCATTCCCCTGACATCCGGCACAAGACCTTTTTTGATATTTAGTCCGACCAGTCTTATGGTATCTCCGCTCTCACGTGTTTTAACCCATTCGTTACTTGCTGTCCTTTTGTATCTTACATCCAGCTTGCTCAGCACCTTGTTTATATCGGCCCTGTAACCGTTACCAGCCTCCGGAGCAGCCGACTTCCTGCTGACCACAACGTTTGTTGTATAATCGCGGAAGAAATTTGTTGCATACAGCTTGTCGGAGATCTCTTTGAAAACCGAGCCTGCCACTATATTGCCGTAATAGACTCCGTTAGAAGGTGCATTAACCACAACTATGCAGGAATAAAGAGGATTCTCCGCAGGAAAATATCCGACAAATGACGCCTGGTATGATACTCCGGAACCGGACCTGTAACCTGATTTGCCTTTTGCGATCTGGGCTGTTCCTGTCTTGCCTGCTATTTTATAATTTGAATTCCTGAGATTGACTGCAGTGCCATGTTCTACAACACCTTCCATCATTTTCTTTGCCTTGTTTATTGTCGACCGCGAGGCAATTGAATTAATTATAACATCAGGCTCATAGCGTCTTATTACATTCCCGTTGCGCATTACTGCAGTTACGAAACGGGGTTTCATCACCCTCCCGTTATTCGCAACAGCATTGTAGAACGTAAGTATCTGTAGCGGGGTCATCTGAACTTCATAACCGTGCGACATCATCGGCAGAGAGAGTCCCGACCAGAGCTTGTCGCCCGGATATCTGATAAGCGGTGTTCCTTCGCCACTGATCTGAATGTCAAGCTTCTCATTCAGCTTCATTGCGTAGAGCCGGTTAACCCAGTCTCTGGGATTATCCTTATAGTGCTGCCAGATTATTTTTGATGTGCCGACGTTTGACGATTTTTCGAATACCTGTTTGACTGTCAGCCTGCCATATCCTTCTTCCTTTGTATCTCTTACAATTTTATTATAATATTTGACTGCTCCGTTACCGGTATCAACGATGTCGCCCGTATCAATTACACCATCTTCAAGGGCCGCAATCAGAGCAGGCAGTTTGAATGTTGATCCTGGTTCGGTGCTCTCTGCCACAGCATAATTGTATGTTTCATGATAGCTTCCGTCGCGGCTCTGCTCAAGATTTGCCATTGCTCTTATATCTCCGGTTTCAACTTCCATTACAACCGCACATCCATGATGTGCATCATGTTTTTTAAGCTGTGTTAAAAGCGCCGATGATGCCACATCCTGAAGATCTATGTCAATGGTGGTTATTACATCATTGCCATCCCTGGATTCAACACTGCTGGCATCGTTTATTGTAATCCAGTCGCCGCCGGTGAGTCTTTGTTTTACAACTATTCCGTTCTTGCCTCCCAGTTCCCTGTCAAATGCACCCTCAATACCAACTTCTGTCCCTTCACTGCCAAGATTCAGATATCCAATTGTACGTGCAGCAAGTTCGCTGTTTGGAAGTATCCGGCGGTTTTCTGCCTGAGCGACCAGTCCCCCCTTGTACTGTCCTTCCCTGAATATCGGTAGCTCTCTGAGCTGTTTCAGAGTTTCATAATCGACTTTTCTTTTTATAAGGAAATACCTGTCGCCCCTCCGTCGGGCTTCAGTGATCACTGCTTTCCATCCGGCAGCCGAATGCTCGCCCAGATGACGTGCAAGCCCGGCCGATAAACCGTTGATGCCGTTTGAAAATGTACGGGCCGACATTCCGGTGCTCCTGGTATCCATGTAGATGGTGTAATAGGGGACAGAGCTTGCAAGGAGACGTCCGTCATGAGCCAGGATATCTCCCCTGTTGGCGGGCATTTCGGTTGTTTTGTACACATACTTTTCTGCCATAGCAGTCCACTTCCCATGCTGTAAAACCTGCAGAAAAAGTATTCTGACAATTATGACCAGAGCCAAAACTGCTATTGCAATGTAAACTACACCTGTTCGCCATACTATTTCGTCCCTTACCGCCATTACTCTATTTTTTGTCTACCAGCAATTTGTATGGAGGCACTTTTAATTCTTCCAGATTCAGGCCCTTTTCCCTGACAAGCTTATACACTTCTGACTGTCTGCTCAGGTACATCAGGTCGGCTGATGTGGAGAGCGATTCAGCTCTCAGCTCCTTCACTTCTTTCTGCAGCTTTGTCATCTCCCTTGTAATCTTTTCAGCATGGAACCTGTTGCCAATATAGATGGCAGCCAACAGGGTAAGAAGCAGGATATACCACAGGTTTTTGAGAATGATCTTCTCGGAGACCATGGTCCCGCTCAGCAGCTCCTTGATGAAGCTTCCCGGTTTTACCTGTTTTTTGTTGTCATCTTTTTTTTCTGACATCTCTCAGATTTTTTCCGCTATTCTCAATCTTGCACTGCGCGATCTGCTGTTCCTTGCTATTTCTTCCGGCCCGGGTATTATTCCTTTTTTCGTGATCACCCTGAAAGGAGTCTCCGGGTTGCCATAGAAATCCTTTGTATTTGTTCCTTCAAAATTTCCGGTTCTCATAAAATTTTTAACAACGCGGTCTTCAAGCGAGTGATATGTAATCACAACCAGTCTTCCTCCGGCATTAAGCATCTCCAAAGCCTGAAGCAGCATCTCCTTCAGAAAATCGATCTCATGATTGACTGCAATCCGTAATGACTGGAAAACTTTGGCATAGAATTTATTCTCATGTCTGACAGGTGCCAGCTTTTCGACTGCTGCCATAAGGTCGCCTGTGGTTGAGATTGGTTTCTTTGCACGTGATTCAACAATGTTCTTTGCTATTCTTCTTGAGTTTGTCAGTTCACCATAGTTGTAAAGAATATCCGCCAGTAGCGGTTCGTCAATTGTCTGTATCAACGAGGCTGCCGTAAGTGTGCCTTTCCTGTTCATTCTCATGTCGAGCGGAGCATCATGGCGGAAAGTGAACCCGCGTTCAGCCTCATCAAATTGATGAAAAGAGACGCCGAGGTCAGCTATGAGACCGTCGATTGATTTTATCCCATTGAAAATGAGGTTGTTTTTAAGGAAGCGGAAATTCTGCTCAAGGAACAGGAGTCGCTTGTCATCCGGTACATTAAGCCTGGCATCTTCATCCTGGTCAAAAGTTATAAGTTTTCCAGTGCTGAGTCGTTTTAGAATCTCCGTCGAATGTCCGCCACCGCCGAAAGTTGCATCGACATATATCCCGTAGGGCCGGATATTCAGCCCTTCAATACTCTCATCCAGCAGTGCGGGTATGTGGTAGGTCATTATTCTTCAGCCTCGTTATTTGTTCCACCCATAAGCTTCTCCGCCAGGTTTGCAAATTCATCGGCAGGAAGAGCGATCTGTTCGTAGATATCTGCTGCCCATATTTCAATTCTTCCATCCTGTCCGGCCAGAACAACATCCTTTTGTGCATTTATCATGTCGAGAAGCCTCCTGGGGATAAGCATCCGGTTATTGTTGTCGAGCGTGAGTTCGGCTGTTCCCATGAAGAAATTCCTGAGGAATTTGTTGTGTTCCCTGTTATAGGGATTGATCCTTTTCCTGATCTTCTCAATCTGCCTGTTCCAGTCTTCGATCGAATAGAGCACAAGGCAGTTTTCGAATATATCCTTGCGGACCACAAAATGGTCACGTGCATCAGCAGGCATCTGCTTCTTGAATGCCATCGGAAGAATTATCCTTCCCTTGACATCCACCTTGCACGTATAATCACCAATAAATGTGGCCATTCTCGCTTTTTTTCAATAAAAGGCTAAAGTAAATAATATTTATCCACTTTACCCCACTTTCCCCCACTTTTTTTCCTTTTTTGTTGAAAACTTTTCTGAGGCAAAAAAATCATAACTTTGCCAACCACAATGAATCAGCATTTCAGATGGATCCATCAATCGAAAAAAAAGTCTTACTGCAGATAGACGTTGAGGATGTAATCCGGTCCAAAAGTCCTTCCCTTGCCAAAGCTATTCCCGGCTTTCTTATACGTTACCTGAAACGGATCATACACCAGGATGATATAAACCTGATACTGAGAAATTTCGGACACCTGAAAGACCTGGAATTCATCAGGTCGACGCTCGAATTCATGGGTATAACATACAGGGTTTTTGGCAGTGAAAACATTCCTTCTGAAGGCAGATATTTTTTTGTTTCAAATCATCCGCTCGGAGGGCTTGACGGACTGGTTTTTATGAATGAACTGGGGAAGCATTACAGAAATATAAAATTCCCGGTCAATGATATTCTGATGAATCTTGAGAATCTGTCTGGTATTTTCCTTCCAATCAACAAGCATGGAGGGCAGGCAAGGGATGCCATAAGGGAGCTGGAGGAAACTTATGCATCCGACAACCAGATACTTTACTTTCCCTTTGGACTCTGTTCGCGAAAAAAGCATGGTGTGGTAAGGGATCTTGTATGGCATAAAAGCTTTTTAACTAAAGCTGTGCATCATAAAAGAGATATTGTCCCGGCATTTTTCTCAGGGCACAATTCCAACTTCTTTTATAATCTTTCAAACATCAGGACTTCTCTGGGGATAAAGGCAAATGTCGAAATGCTTTATCTTCCCGACGAAATGTTCAGTCAGAAAGAAAAAGAAATCTCACTGGTTTTCGGCAAGCCGATTCCATGGCAAACATTTGACCATTCAAAATCGCCCTCAGAATGGGCTGAATGGGTGAAAACAAAATCCTACGAACTTGAATCAATCATCAAATAATGTTGTGGAATAAAAAAAAGATTAAATTGCATCTGACTTTTTATTGCCAATATTCGAAAATCCGACCGGATGGAAATGAAACCTGTTGTTGATCGGCTCCCACTCGACCAGATAATGGCAGAGCTTACACCAGAAAAACTGCTGCGTAAGACAAATAACGGAAATAATGAGGTTTATATATTCGACAACAGCTCATCTCCTGTTCTGATGCAGGAGGTTGGCAGAGTAAGGGAGTTAACTTTCCGTCATGCCGGCGGAGGTACCGGCCATTCGATCGACATAGATGATTTTGACACTGCAAAGGTAGATCCTCAGAAACAGTTGATTGTCTGGGATCCCGATAATAAGGAAATCGTGGGAGGTTATCGCTTTTATTTCGTTACTAAAGGCTGTATCCACTGCGATGTAAACAAGCTCGCATCATCAGCCTATTTCAGGTTCTCAGATAAATTCCTTGGAAAATACCTTCCACATATGATGGAGCTGGGACGCTCATTTGTCTGTCCGGATTATCAGTCAAAGGCCATGGGAAGAAAAAGCATTTTTGCACTCGACAATATCTGGGATGGACTGGGGGCATTATTTCTTGAGAATCACCATATTAAATTTCTTTTTGGAAAGGTTACCATGTACCCTCATTTCAATCAGAATGCAAGGAATATGATCCTCTATTTTCTCAAGAAGCATTTTGGCGATGCAGAAAATCTGGTAGTTCCCATTGAACCGGCAAACATCGATCTGAATGAGGAAGAAATGAAAAAGCTTTTTAAAAGCTGGCGCTATAAGGATGATTATAAGACTCTTTCAACACAGGTAAGGAACCTCGGCGAGAACATACCCCCGTTGATAAATGCATATATGAATTTATCTCCTACTATGCGGGTATTCGGCACATTCATAAACCATCATTTTGGAAATGTGGAGGAGACAGGGATCATGATAACTCTCAGAGATATCTATGTTGAGAAGATCAACAGGCATCTTGCTTCCTACAAGAAAGATTTTTTCATACCCTGGTTCACAAGAGATCATTAATAAGCCCGGACGTTTCTCCCCTCTATATAATTTATGAATGACTGATTGGCTACTTTATTGCCTCCGGGGGTTGGATAATTGCCGGTAAAGTACCAGTCGCCGGTGTGTCCCGGACAGGCCTCATGAAGTCCCTCAATCGACTGGAATACAATTTTCACTTCCGATTTTATTTCTTCCGACTTAAGCATTGAAGATATCTTTCCTGATACTTCCTCCGTGCAGAATGGCTTGTAAATCTCTCTGACCAGATTGCGGATCTCATCAACCGGTTTCTTATTTTCAGCTTTCGCTTCTTCATAGATCTTGTCAATGAGCGAGGTCTTGCCGTGATCCTTAAGAAGCTCAATTGCTGCCTTAAATGCGATAAGGTCGCCAAGTTTTGCCATATCTATTCCATAACAGTCGGGATATCGCAGCTGGGGAGAAGATGAAACAATAACAATTTTCCGCGGATCCAGCCTGTCGAGTATGCGGATTATACTCCTTTTAAGAGTTGTGCCTCTAACTATTGAATCATCTATAACCACAAGATTATCCACTCCTCTTTTAATGACTCCATAGGTAACATCATATATATGTCCGACAAGGTCGTCCCTTCCCTTATCGCTGGTAATGAATGTTCTCAGTTTCGCATCCTTTACGGCAATCTTTTCTACCCTTGGTCTGCGGTTAATGATTTCGGAAAGCTCTTCCTCACCGGGCAGTATGCCTTTTTTCAGGATAATATCAATCTTTGACCTGTTAAGATAATCCTCAACTCCTTTAATAAGTCCGTAAAATGCGCTCTCGGCGGTATTGGGGATATAAGAAAAAACTGTGTGATCGAGATCGAAATCTACTGCTTTCAGGACGGTTCCTGTCAGCAGCTCACCAAGTTTTTTTCTCTCCCTGTAGATTGCTTTATCGGTGCCTCTTGAAAAATATATTCTTTCAAAAGAGCATTTCCTGATCTCTGCATCATCTCTCACTCTTTCAACTGAAGTATCGCCGGAGGCTTTGATAATTATCGCATGTGCAGGGGGAAGTTCCAGGACATTATCGGTGCGTATATTGAAAATAGTCTGTATCACAGGTCTCTCGGAAGCAACCACAACCACTTCATCATCAATATAATAAAAAGCAGGCCTTATTCCTGAAGGATCACGCATCACGAAGGCATCACCATGGCCTACCATCCCTGCCATTGTATATCCGCCGTCCCAGTTGCGGCTTGCTTTAGAAAGGATGGTAACAAGATCAAGGTTCTTTTCGATCATCGGGGAGATCTCCTTTTTTGAATATCCCTGCTCCTTGAACTGCCAGTAGAGTCTTTCATTTTCCTCATCGAGCCTGTGTCCTACGTTTTCGAGGATTGTTACAGTATCTGAAAAATCAATTGGATTCTGTCCAAGGTCGATAAGGTGATTGAATACTTCCCCGACATTTGTCAGGTTGAAGTTGCCGGCCATTACAAGGTTCTTCGATTTCCAATTGTTTTCACGGCTGACCGGATGAACATAATCGATCTTGTAATTTCCGTATGTACCGTACCTGAGGTGGCCAAGGTATACATCACATGCAAAAGGTATCTTGTCTTTAATGTACTCCGGGGTATATAATCCGCCATTGCCGTTCCCTGTGATCTTTTCTATGTCCTCGTAAATGAGTCCGAATATTTCCCTGATAGGATCGGCCTTGTTGGATCTCTGCCTGAAAATATATCTTTTGCCTGGTTCAACATTAAGCTTAATTCCGGCAATTCCGGCTCCGTCCTGTCCACGGTTATGCTGCTTCTCCATCATGAGATACATTTTCTGAAGCCCGTAATCCCATGATCCGTATTTGTCAGTATAGTAGTCAAGCGGTTTGCGCAATCTTAACATCGCAATGCCGCATTCATGTTTAATACTTTCACTCATTTTGTTATCTGATCAGGTCGGGGAAGAAAATTTTATCAAGCACGAAGTACGCATCGGGAAATTCTTTTTTGATCATCATCAGGTCTTTGTAACCTTCAGTGGTTGTTCTGTAGTTTCCGACCCTTACCATGTACCATCCCGGGTCGGTATATTGCACATATGCTTTCATGTCACCGAACTTATTCAGGAAGTTTAGCATCACTTTGTTTGATTCTTCGCGGGCTGTCCTGACGGAGCTGTAATATATCTGAATACGCCATCCGTTCATACCCTGTCTTCCGTCGGAAGTTTTGTTGTCTTTTTGTTTTGCAATATATCTGCTAATGAGCGTGTCGACGCCACTGCTCTGGTCGATAACAAGTGTCCCCGGACTTCCCGGCCTGGAAAAAAGATCAGCCGTTCTTATGAAAGCCTGAGCATTGCAGAAGGCGGTTGTAAGACCTGTAACAAGAAGCAGAAAAAAAATCTTTCGGGACATGCGGCAAAGATAAATGTTATTGCGAAGATTTAAGGGCAAGATAGAAATTCCCACCCTTTGATCCTGCCACAAGAAAATTTCCGTCATAATTTAAATCCATATCGGAGCCGAATGCATCCGTGGTATATGAATCACACTCACTGAACATTCTCATAATTCCGGCATCGGAACCATCATTTGCATTTGCTTTTCTGAAGATGAAGCAGTTTTTATTAAGCATGACAACTCCACCTGATTCATTAAGTATAAGCGATGAACCCGAGTTTGAGTTTTCAAGATATTTTTTCCAGGAAACCTCCCCCAGTCTTGTTAAAGAGGCGAGGTATGAATTATTAAGAGTCCCCGACATATTCGATGCTTCCATTCTTCCTGTAACATAAACATTGCCTGAACCGTCAGGTACAGCATCATAGCAGGCAGCAGTGAAGTCAGGATTATTATAAAGTTCTGTTTCCCAGAGCTTCTGAATGCTCTTATTGTATTTTGCAATAGTGGCTTTTGGCTTCTGGCTGCCGTTTTTTCTTGTCAGCGGAAGGTAAATATTACCTGAACCATCTTCGGATGCATTATTTGCAGCAACAAAGCCGGTTTCGATACTTGTGGTTTCCATTTTTTGCTTTATCTGGCCCGTAGTATCAAACCTGACAAAAAGGATGCCGGTATCGCCATTGTCTGATGAATCAGGGCTGGCCGATCCGACTGCAAGGAAAATGCCGCTACCTTCATATGCCAGGCTGCTGATGTCGAGATAAAAACCGGCAGCTATTGTGGTATCCCATACCATGGATCCGGTTCTGTCGATACGTGTAAGAAGCATATCTCCATCGCTGCTGCCGGCAGCAATAAAACCTGATGTATCAGACCATGCCGAGCTGAATAAACCTTCCCTGACGGACGTGTAATCTGCCTCGATGCTTCTTCCTCGGTTGAATTTCACCAGGTATGGTTTACCCGACAGCATGCCACAACTCAGAATTCCTGAATCCTGCGCCAATCCAACGAAGAAAGCATTTCCCTGGCCAATTGATCTTTCCCAGATTATATTGTCACCCTCTTTTTTGCACGCAGAAAATAAAAGTATCAGCAGAAATAAGGGGATCAGCTTTTTCATTACATAAATTATTATTCGAGGGCTGCAGCCAGTTCATCAGTTATCTCGAGGTTATGGTAGACATTCTGGATATCATCATCGTCTTCAAGTGTCTCGATGAATTTCAGCACTTTTTTTGCCGACTCGACATCAAGCTTCTTGGTTTCATGAGGAATCCTCTTCAGTCCTGATTCTTCAGGTTCAATGCTAAGTTCAGCTAGCTTTTTGCTGATGCTTCCAAAATCTTCCTTTGCGCATGTAATGGTTATCGTGTCATCATCCACCTCAAAATCCTGTGCTCCGGCATCAATCATCTCCAGCTCCAGCTCCTCAAGATTATGCCCTTCATTCTTTATAGTAAAAGTCCCTTTCCTTTCGAAGAGGAAGCTTAATGATCCATTTGTACCAAGGTTACCTCCATATTTATTGAAGACAGACCTTACTGATGCTACTGTCCTGTTGTTATTATCGGTGAGACATTCGGCAAAAACTGCAATACCGTGAGGCGCATATCCTTCAAAAGAAGTTTCGGTATAACTTACCGCATCAGCACCAACAGCTTTTTTAATTGCCCTTTCAATATTATCCTTCGGCATATTTGCACCCTTTGCATTCTGAATAGCAAGCCTCAGGCGTGAATTCGAATCAGGATCACCGCCTCCTTCCCTGGCAGAAATGATTATCTCCTTTATGATCTTTGTAAAGATCTTTCCTCTCTTGGCATCAGCTGCCCCTTTCTTCCTTTTAATAGTTGACCATTTGCTGTGACCTGACATAAACTTATTTTAAAATGTTATGAGTGCAAAATTAAATATTTCTTTCTACTTATGTATTTTTGTGCTTTAAAATTATGGCGTCAGGCGTCAGGCCAGATCAGGTAATGCCTGTTGCCCGAAGCCCGATGCCTGTAGCCTTGATAATAGGATTACGATTTTAATGAATACAGAGAGTTCTAAAGTGAATAAGAAAGTATTTATAGAGACCTACGGCTGCCAGATGAATGTTGCTGACAGCGAAGTGGTTATGTCAATTCTTGAAGGTAAGGGATTCAGGCTGACAGATGATATAAACAGTGCCGGACTGATACTGATAAATACCTGTTCGATACGCGAGAACGCGGAACAACGAATCTGGAGGAGACTTAAAGCTATAAGTCACCTTAAGAAGAAAAACAGGAATCTGATCGTCGGACTGACAGGTTGTATGGCTGAAAGACTGAAGGAAAAAGTAATTGAAACCGACCGCCTGGTTGACATAGTGGTCGGGCCGGATGCATACCGTGACCTTCCAAACCTGATAGTTGAAGCAGAATCCGGACATAAAGCAGTCAATGTACTTCTTTCCCGGGAGGAAACTTATGCTGACATCTCGCCTGTGAGGATGGACAGGAACGGAGTCTCATCATTCGTATCGATTATGAGAGGATGCAACAATATGTGCGCTTACTGCGTGGTGCCATATGTGCGAGGAGGAGAGAGAAGCCGTGATCCGGAATCGATAATCAGGGAAACAACCGAGCTTTTTGAGTCAGGTTACAGAGAGGTAACTCTCCTTGGTCAGAATGTCGATTCTTACAAATGGGAAGATGGAGGAGAATCTGTCACTTTCGCCGGACTGCTTGAAAAAACGGCGTTGATTGACCCTCTCCTGAGAGTCAGGTTTTCAACATCTCATCCTAAAGATATTTCCGATGATCTTCTGAAAACGATAGCACGGCATAGCAATATCTGCAAACATATACACCTTCCCGCACAGAGCGGGAGCAGCAGGATCCTGAAGCTTATGAACCGTGAATATACCCGTGAATGGTATATGGACAGGATTTCAGCTATAAAGAAGATCATTCCGGGATGTGCTCTTTCCACCGACATGATTGCAGGTTTCTGTACTGAGACCGAAGAAGATCATAAGGCTTCTCTTTCGCTTATGGAATGGGCGGGATTCGATTTTGCATACATGTTCAAATACAGTGAGAGGCCGGGCACTAAAGCTGCCAGAAAATTAAAAGATGATATTCATGAGGATGTCAAGACCAGAAGGCTCAATGAAATAATTTCTCTTCAGAATAAGCTCTCAGCTATATCGAAGAAGCATGATGTAGGAAAAACATTCGAGGTGTTGGTTGAAGGAAGATCAAAGAGATCCCCGGATCATTTTTCAGGCCGGACTTCTCAGAACAAGGTAGTTGTTTTTCCAAGAGGGAAGCACAGGAAAGGTGAATACGTGAACGTGCTGATTGAGAAATCCACTTCAGCAACCCTGATTGGTAAAGTTGTCCGATCCTGAAAGCAGCTACTTTTTTTCTTTTCTGATATCGATCATCAGCTCATTGAGCTGTTTCTCTGATATTGTTGAAGGAGTATCCAGCATCACATCCCTTCCTGAATTGTTTTTCGGGAAAGCTATGAAGTCGCGGATAGAATCCTGGCCACCGAACATTGCAACCCACCTGTCGAAACCAAATGCAATTCCTCCATGAGGAGGCGCTCCGTATTTAAATGCATTGAGCAGGAATCCAAATTGATTTTCGGCTTCTGCCTCCGTAAATCCAAGCACTTTAAACATTAACTTCTGGACTGCCGAATCGTGGATCCTGACCGAACCGCCGCCAATCTCAACGCCATTTATCACAAGGTCGTATGCATTGGCGCGCACCTTCCCCGGATCTGTTTCCATGAGGTGCAGTTCTTCCGGTTTGGGAGATGTAAAAGGATGGTGCATGGCAAAGAATCGTTTCTCCTCTTCGTCCCATTCAAGCAAAGGAAAATCAACTACCCACAAGGGACAGAATAAATCCTTTTTTCTGAGTCCTGATCTGTTCCCCATTTCGAGCCTCAGCTCAGAAAGTGCGGTAAGCGTTTTAATTTTCTCACCTGCAAGTATCAGGACAAGGTCGCCATTTTTTGCGTTCATGGTTTCAGCCCATTTTGCAAGATCTTCAGGGGTATAGAATTTATCAGCTGAAGATTTTAGTGAGCCGTCGGTTCCATATTTCATATAGATGAGCCCCTTTGCTCCAATCTGCGGTTTCTTAACAAACTCAGTAAGCTCATCAAGCTGTTTCCTTGAATACGCCGAACAACCTTCAGCACAGATGCCACCGATATACTCTGCACCATCAAAGACCTGAAAACCTTTTCCTTTAACCAGGGCGGTGAGATCCCTGAACTTCATTCCAAAACGAAGATCCGGTTTGTCGGAACCGTAGTTTTCCAAAGCTTCCTTATATGACAGTTTTGGGAATGGTTCCTTAAATTCAACACCCTTAACCTGTTTGAAAAGATATTTTGCAAGACCTTCAAAAGTGTCGAGAATATCATCTCTTTCAACGAACGACATTTCACAGTCGATCTGTGAGAATTCAGGCTGCCTGTCGGCACGAAGGTCTTCATCGCGGAAGCATTTTACAAGCTGGAAATACCTGTCAAATCCGGCGACCATAAGCAGCTGCTTGAGTGTCTGAGGAGATTGCGGGAGTGCGTAGAATGTTCCGGGTTGCATCCGGCTCGGAACGACAAAGTCGCGGGCGCCTTCAGGTGTGGATTTAATGAGAACCGGTGTCTCAACTTCAATGAAACCAATGGAATCCATGTACTTGCGGACTTCCTGTGCCACACGGTGACGAAGGATTATATTATTCTTGACTGAATTTCTCCTGAGGTCGAGATAACGGTATTTCATTCTCAGTTCCTCACCACCGTCGGTCTCTTCTTCGATTGTGAAGGGAGGAATTTCACTTTTGTTCAGAACACTAAGTTCGGTTACATCTATTTCGATCTCTCCTGTGGGCATTTTGAGATTTTTGTTGCTGCGTTCCCGCACTTTTCCTGCCGCTCTGATAACAAACTCACGGCCAAGCTTTCGTGCCTGCCCGCAGAGATCAGCGTTTGTCTCCATATTGAAGACAAGCTGTGTTATGCCGTAACGGTCGCGGAGATCGACGAATGTCATTCCCCCGAGGTCTCTCGATTTTTGAATCCATCCGCACAACGTGACATACTTACCTTCATCTTTGATTGCAAGCTCTCCGCATGTATGTGTTCTGTACATTGTTCTGCTTTTAAGTTTCAGCAAAATTAAGAAAATTGATGAATTAATTTTAACCGCAAAGCACGCTAAGTTTAAGCAAAGGACGCAAAGCAAAAACAATATCATTAATATCTTTGCGATCATTGCGCAGATTCTTCGCGACCTTTGCGGTTAATGGATTTCTTCTTAATTTTAATCAGACTTTTTAAAAATGAATGAATCAAAGGACGAAAAATATATGAAAGCTGCGCTTGCCGAAGCTCAGAAAGCCTACGACAGGCAGGAGATCCCGGTCGGAGCTGTTGTTGTTTGTAAGGATCTCATTATAGCCAAGGCACATAATCTTACTGAAACACTGAACGATCCTACAGCTCATGCCGAGATGCAGGCGATTACTGCTGCCGCGAACTGGCTTGGAGGTAAGTATCTGACAGGATGTATAATATATGTAACGCTGGAACCCTGTGCAATGTGTGCCGGGGCAATAGGATGGAGCCAGGCATCGGGACTGGTGTATGGTGCCAGAGATGAAAAGAAGGGATATACACTGGTAAAAGGACAATTATTGCATCCGAAGACGAAGATTGTAAAGGGCGTGATGGAAAAAGAGTGCAGGGATCTTATGTTAAATTTTTTTAAGTCAAAGAGATGAAACATAGCTACTCCTTGTTCTGTGAAAGCATATGGAAGTTTTCGACGACCGCCCCAACTTGATGTTCCAATTTGGAATATCAAGTTTTTAAATTCCTGTTTTGTCAGATGAAACATAAAGTCGTCAGGAAATCTCCCTAAATTTCTTTTGACAGCTTTGTTGAGATTACCCGTTGTAACTCCATACAAATCAGCCAAATCAGTATCGAGCATCACTTTCTTATCTCTTATCAGATAGATCTTATTTGTAATGATTTCATCTGGTACAACCAGTTTAATGTCACTTTTTGTCATTTATTCCACTTTTAGCACGTCTAAATTTACGAATTAATCCTGCATTTGCATAATTAAGAAAAAATCTTGAGGTCACAATTTGTGATTTCAAGTTTGATATTTTTGCATAAGATCTTGTCTTTTTAGAGATGTACAAAGGATATTAAGAAAAAACCGATTAAGTTTACTAAAATTTATCGCTATGACATTTGATAACAGCAGAACAATTATCGGCTTCAGGATCAAAATGTTTTTCGCCACAATCCTGCTCATTGCCTGGCTTGTCGTGGTATATGCTGCGGAACTCATAAAATTCCCCCTGCTGGGGATGAGCGATACGGTCTGGACACTAATACTTGTAGGTATCTACCTGGTTATTGTATTTCTTCCGATGGTAAGGAATTTCCAGTTTGTCTTTTTCTCGGATGAGGGAAATAACATAGTCTTCAGATATTTCTTTGCAGGTATTGTCGGGGGAAAAAAGAACTCAATTTCGATAAGCAAAAATACATTTGCAGGGTACAAATACGAAAAGAAATATTTAGGTCTCGTAAAAAGTGTAATTCTGCACCAGAAAATAGGACAGGGTATTGCCACTTATCCTCCCGTTTACATTAGCGCACTGACCAGAGAACAGAGGGAGAAGTTATTAAGCTGGCTCAACCAGTATGCAATAAGTATGAGTTATATCATTTTTAATGAATATTATAGGTGCCAATTTTGTATCTGTTCTTTTTGGAACGACTTGTCAGTTGCCAACTGCCTCTTGCCAACTGCTAACTTTTATAATTATTACTATAACTTTGAACTATCAAATAAACTTACATAAAAATCACCGATATGAACGTAGATAAGATTATGAATAACCTCGAAAAAAAGCATCCCGGCGAGGTTGAGTATTTGCAGGCAGTAAGAGAAGTGCTCGAATCAATAGAGGAGTTGAACCTGACCGTATCTTCACATTTAAGGTTCCGTGGGTCGATGATGAAGGCAATGTAAAGGTAAACCTTGGTTACAGGGTCCAGTTCAACAATGCAATAGGACCATATAAAGGAGGACTTCGCTTTCACCCGAGCGTTACTCTTTCAATCCTTAAATTCCTCGGATTTGAGCAGATATTCAAGAATGCCCTTACAACTCTTCCAATGGGAGGAGCCAAGGGAGGTTCCGACTTCGATCCAAAGGGAAAATCGAATGCAGAAGTGATGCGTTTCTGCCAGTCATTCATGCTGGAACTCTGGAAACATATCGGTCCGGAGACTGACGTTCCGGCAGGTGATATAGGTGTTGGCGGACGTGAGATAGGTTATCTGTATGGCATGTACAAAAAGCTCAACGGCGATCATACAGGTGTTCTCACAGGCAAGGGAAGCAACTGGGGAGGATCGTTGATCCGTCCGGAAGCTACCGGTTTCGGAGGCATCTACTTTGTCGAGGAAATGCTTGCAACAAAGAATGAAACACTGAAGGGCAAAACAGTTTCGATATCCGGATTCGGGAACGTGGCCTGGGGAGCTGCGCTGAAGGCTGTTGAGCTTGGTGCGAAAGTTGTAACCATTTCTGGTCCGGACGGATATGTTTATGACAAGGATGGAATTTCAGGAAAGAAAATAGATTATATGCTCGACCTTCGTTCCTCCAACCAGGATATTGTAAAACCATACTCATATACATTTGAAGGAGTTGAATTCCATGAAGGCAAACGACCATGGGAAGTAAAGGTTGACATTGCACTTCCATGCGCAACTCAGAATGAACTCACCGGTGAGGATGCAAAGATGCTTATCAAAAACGGAGCTATTCTAATAGGAGAAATTTCGAATATGGGATGTACTCCCGAAGCTGTTGAAGAATTCCATAAAAACAAAATCCTCTTTGCACCGGGGAAAGCAGTCAATGCAGGGGGTGTCGCAACATCAGGCCTTGAGATGTCCCAGAATGCCATAAAGATGAAATGGGGAAGCAAGGAAGTTGATGAGCGGCTCCATGAGATCATGCGCAATATCCATGGTCAATGCGTCAGGCACGGAAAAATGGATGATGGCTATATAGATTATGTAAAAGGTGCAAACATTGCAGGATTCCTCAAGGTAGCCAATTCGATGCTGGATATGGGGGTTATATAAAACCCCTGGTCCCGCTTCTCGCAGGACCTGTCCCCTAAAGGGGACATAAAAACAATCCCCTATAAAATTTCAATATGTAACAAAATTAGCCCCCCTTTAGGGGGGTTGGGGGGTTTTTCTTATCTTTACATGTCTCAACCTTAGTGCTATGTCTGAAGATGTCTCGCTGAAGCATAAAATTGCTTTAGGTTTAATTCCGCGTATCGGCGATATAAACGCCCGAAAACTTGTTTCACATTTCGGAAACGTTGAAGCCGTTTTTCATGAGTCATACAGGACACTCACAAAAATTCCCGGGATAGGTTCAGGACTGGCCAGGTATATCAGCGACAGATCGTACCTTGAAGTTGCTGAAAAAGAGGCAGAGTATGTATCAAAACATAATATCAAAACCTATTTCTACCTCGACAATGATTATCCTTTCAGGTTTCGTCAATGCGATGATTCACCTGTTGTTTTTTTCTTCAAAGGAAATTGCGATCTCGATACATCAAAGATCCTCAGCGTTGTCGGGACAAGAAGCGCCACCCTGCATGGTAAAGAATTGTGTGAAAAAATAATAGGAGGACTGGCAGCAGGGCATCCCGATCTGCTAATAGTCAGCGGACTTGCTTACGGTATAGATATATCGGCACATAAAGCTGCATTATCATTTAACCTTCCGACTGTAGGAGTACTTGCAAATGGACTGAAGACTATTTACCCGTCAATTCACAGGCCGACAGCAGAAGCTATGCTAAGGAATGGAGGACTGCTTACCGATTTCCTCTCTGATGCTCTTCCTGAAAGGAACAATTTTATAAAAAGGAACCGCATTATTGCGGGATTGTCAGATGCTACACTGGTTGTAGAGTCGGGAATAAAGGGCGGAGCGCTGATTACTGCTGATATTGCAGCCTCATATAACCGTGATGTATTTGCTGTTCCCGGAAGGCCGGATGATCAGTGGTCGGCTGGATGTAACAGCCTGATTAAAAATAATAAGGCAGCTCTTGCCGAAAATGCTGAAGACATTGAATATTTCCTCGGCTGGAAATCCGAAAAAACAAAAGCCCCGGTACAGAAGACTCTCTTTTCGGAGATGTCCGATTCAGAGAAACAGATCTTTGATCTCCTGGCCAAAGAGAATGAGCTTACCATAGATGCAATCTGCAGGTCGCTGGACCTTCCTGTTTATAAATTATCCCCCCTGCTCCTTCAGATGGAATTCAAAGGATTGGTTAAATTCTATCCCGGAAACATCTACCGGACAACTTAATAAAATAAACAATCCTGTTCCACTTGCTTGTAAAAATATTGTCACAATGCATGTTTTATTTATAGTTTATTGAGAAAGTGCTATTAACTGATATACTGACTTTTATAGACATACCTGCAATTATTATTTCGATTATTTTTTCTGTAAATTGGTTTTTGGTATGTCAATTTTTATAATTTTATTCTTCTTAAAAACCCTTTAATTAAAACTTAAATCTATGGATCCCAGAGTACAACAATTTATGGCCATGATAAAGGCCAGGAACGCCGGTGAAAATGAATTTCACCAGGCTGTACAGGAAGTTGCGGAATCTCTCATTCCCTTTATCGAAGAAAATCCGAAATACAAACACGCAAAGATCCTTGAAAGGATTGCTGAACCTGAAAGAACGATCATATTCAGGGTTCCCTGGCTGGATGACAAAGGTGAAGTACAGATCAACCGTGGCTTCAGAATAGAGATGAACAGCGCAATAGGTCCTTATAAAGGAGGATTGCGGTTCCATCCAACAGTTAACCTGGGAATCCTTAAATTCCTTGCATTCGAGCAGGTATTCAAGAACAGCCTTACCACACTTCCGATGGGAGGAGGTAAGGGCGGTTCTGACTTTGATCCCAAAGGTAAATCCGATAATGAGGTGATGAGATTCTGCCAGAGCTTCATGACGGAACTTTTCCGGCATATAGGTGCCGACACTGATGTTCCGGCAGGAGATATCGGAGTCGGCGGAAGAGAAATCGGTTATTTATTCGGTCAGTATAAACGCCTCAAAAATGAATTTACCGGTGTGCTTACCGGAAAGGGAATAGAATGGGGCGGTTCATTGATACGTCCCGAAGCCACAGGTTACGGTGCTACATATTTCGCACAGGAGATGCTTTCCACCCGGGGCGACAGCATTGCAGGAAAAACTGTTTGCATTTCAGGATCGGGGAATGTTGCCCAGTATGCCACAGAAAAAGTCACACAGTTTGGTGGCAAAGTAGTGACCACTTCTGACTCGAATGGCTTCATTTATGATCCTAAAGGAATTGACGCTGAAAAGCTGAAATATATAATGGAACTTAAAAATGTGAAGAGGGGCAGGATTAAAGAGTATGCTGAAAAATTCGGCGTGGAGTATTTTGAAGATAAAAGACCATGGATAATTAAGTGTGACATCGCAATGCCAAATGCCACGCAGAATGAAATAAATGAAGAGGAAGCAAAAATGCTTGTGAAGAATGGCTGCATTTGCATATCTGAAGGTGCAAACATGCCGTCAACACCGGAAGCAGTCGAAGTCTTTCTTAACGCCAAAATCCTGTATGGTCCCGGCAAAGCAGCGAATGCAGGCGGCGTTGCCACATCCGGCCTTGAGATGACACAAAACTCGATGCGCCTGCCATGGTCAAGGGAAGAAGTTGACACCAGGCTTCATACAATAATGAAAAACATTCATGCAACCTGTGTCAAATACGGGACAAAAGATGACGGATTTATTAACTACGTCGATGGCGCCAATATCGGAGGATTTGTGAAGGTTGCCAATGCAATGATCGCCCAGGGAGTAGTTTAATGAAGTTAATTGACACACACACACATCTTTATCTTCCGGAGTTTGATTCCGACAGGGATGAAATGATAAACCGGGCAGCCGGCAACGGCATAGTCAAGCTTCTGATGCCGAACATTAATTGCCATTCCGTCGAAGCAATGATTTCAGCTGCAGACAGGTATAAAGGTACCTGCCTGCCGATGCTGGGACTTCATCCTGCTTCTGTGAAAGATGATTACCGGCTTCAGCTTGATGATTTGGAAAAGATATTTGCAGAACATCAGTTCATAGCTGTGGGTGAGATTGGAATCGATCTTTACTGGGACAAGACCCATAAAGCTGAGCAGACAGATGCAATGAGAAGGCAGGTGGCTTTTGCGATCAGTTCAGGTCTCCCGGTTGCAGTGCATTCAAGGGAAGCTTTGCCGGAAGTGTTTTCAGTGCTTGACGAATTCGCAGGTCCCGGCCTGAAAGGAGTTTTGCATGCTTTCCCGGGAACAATTCAGGATGCTGAAAAAGCTGTAAGAATGGGATTCATGCTTGGCATCGGAGGACCTCTTACTTTCAAGAATTCAAATCTCGGCAAAATTGTAAAAGAGATTGGAATTGATCATGTTGTTCTTGAAACTGACTCTCCTTATCTGGCTCCTGCTCCTTTCAGGGGCATGCGAAATGAGAGTTCCTATCTGCCTGTTATAAATAAGAAGCTGGCTGAGATATTTGGAATAAGCGAAGAGGAGAGTTCAAGTATTATATATGAAAATTCCTGCTGTCTGTTTAAAATCTGAATTGTGATAAAAAGAAAAAATGAGACATCGATCCTGATCATATATACCGGAGGTACAATCGGGATGGTTCATGATCCAAAAAACGGTTCTCTGGTACCTATTGATTTCAAGCATATAACCAATCATGTGCCGGAGCTTGATAAATTTGGATTTGATCTCCAGTCAATAACATTCAATCCGGTAAAAGATTCATCAAACATAGATCCGTCTATGTGGATAAATATGGCGGAGACCATTGAAAAGAATTACATCAGGTTTGACGGATTTGTTGTGCTTCATGGAACAGACACAATGGCTTATTCTGCATCAGCGCTGAGCTTCATGCTCGAAAACCTTGCAAAGCCGGTGATCTTTACCGGCTCTCAGCTGCCTATTGGTTTGCTGAGAACCGACGGCCGTGAAAATCTTCTTACTGCAATTGAGATAGCCGCAGCAAAAGAAAAAGGCACTGCTCTTGTTCCGGAAGTGTGCATTTATTTTGACAATGAACTTACGCGGGGAAATCGCACCACAAAGTACAGTGCCGAACATTTTGATGCATTCAACTCACCTAATTATCCTCCACTGGCAGAAGTAGGACTTCATCTTAAATATAACTTTAGTGATATTCATTATCCGCCGAAGAACAAGAAGTTAATTGTAAATAAATCATTTGATACAAACGTTGCAATCCTGAAACTGTTTCCTGGAATTAACAGGAATTTCGTTGAAGCTGTCATCAATACCAAAGGATTGAAAGGTCTGATAATTGAAACATTTGGTTCCGGCAATGCTCCAACCACTAAATGGTTCATCGACGACTTGAAGGAGTTCATTGCAGAAGGAGGCATTATTTATAATGTAACGCAATGCCATGGAGGAAGCGTTGAGATGGGGCTTTATGAAACAAGCCGGCAGCTGCTGACTGCAGGTGTGGTAAGCGGTAAAGACATCACTTCAGAAGCTTCGGTTACGAAGCTCATGCATCTGCTTGGTAAACACAAAAGCAAAAAGAATGTAATTAAATTTCTGAGTACGCCGCTTGCCGGAGAAATATCCTGAAAGAAACATTTGAAAATATTTTTGTAATTTGCGCCTCCGATTTTTTAGGAGGAAATAGATAAAGTCCTCCTTCGTCCCGATGACTCGGGACTACGGAGGATAAATCCCACCCACGCCAAGGCTTCGGTGGGCAAAGCCCACCTTCGCTGAAGCTACGGTGGACAGAGGGAGAGATGCAGGAGTGGTTTAACTGGCACGCCTGGAAAGCGTGTGTCCCGCGAGAAGCGGGACCGGGGGTTCGAATCCCCCTCTCTCCGCAAAGCTTTAACAAATCCCGCGCCAGCGGGGTTATTTGTTTTACCGAAGCCTCGTTGAATGCTTGCATTCATAAGAGGCTGAAGGAAAAACAAATAAAACCCGTCAGGGTTTGTTAAAGCTTTGTTGGTTCTCCCCAGGGGATCATGTCCGAACGCAGTGAGGACATAATCCCTTACCCGAAGGGTTTAGTTTGGCGTTGCAGATTCTCCC
>JALONV010000027.1 GCA_025454755.1 Bacteroidales bacterium
ATGATTACACCCGAAAGTGCTGATCATTATAAATACAGCCATAATAACAGCAGCGCTGTCGCCAAAAACAACACTCATTGCCGAAGTTGCCACCCTATCGTCGGTGGCATACTGTATGCCTCTGCTTAAAACATCTGCTCCGTCTGGGGAACCTGAAAGCGGCAGGATCTTTATATATACGAAATTTATGAACATATAAAGAACCGAAACAATGAGAGTCCCGAACAGCAGACTCAGAGGCACGTTGCGTTTAGGATTTATTACCTCTCCTGAAATATAGGTGACATTATACCATGCATCAGAGGAAAACAGAGAACCGACCAGGGCAGTGCCGATTGCAGCAACAAGAACAAATCCGGCAATCGGGACTGTTTTGCCATCAGGAGTCACCTGGCCCGCATCCCAGAACACTTCTTTGTTTATCTCCCATGATCCAATAGCCTTTGTTGCAAAGAAACCAATAGCAATCACTCCGAGAAGCGATAGTACTTTTGTTGTGCTGAAAAAATTCTGGACTCTCTTCCCTGTTACTATACCCCTGGTATTCAGCCAGGTAAGAAAAATTATCATGGCGATTGCAACAACCATGGTGCTGTTGATATTAAGCGGTCCGATATGAAAAAGAATATTCCTGTCGGATATCCATGGTACAAGAACGCCTGTGAATTTAGCGAACGCAACAGCGACCGCAGCTATAGAGCCGCACTGAATAACCAGGAAGGTTGTCCATCCGAAAAGAAAACCCAGCAGAGGATGATAGGCTTCTTTAAGGTAAACATACTGCCCTCCTACATGTGGCATCATAGAGGCAAGCTCTCCGTAACTGATAGCACCAATGACAGTAATTATTCCCGTAATAAGCCATGCAACCATCAGCCAGCCTGGCGATCCGACTGTTCGGGCAATATCAGCGCTGACAATAAAGATTCCGGAACCTATCATTGCGCCGGCAACTATAGAGATCCCATCGAATAGATTGACCCGTTTCTGGAGAAGATGGTTTTCCTGCGGCATTTTTGGGAATTAATGAGTAAAAATATATAATCAATCGGGACAAAAAAATTAAATCACTAATTTACCCGTGTGGCTACCATATTCTTTCTTAATTGTTGATCTTATAAATTCTTCAATTCCCCTGTTATCTATATCATAAAAAGGTTCCAGTAGATGGAAGCTTCTATCTTTCCTGTAATTGCTCCCGTCCGACAGGAAGCTCAGTGCATCCCTGATTTTCAGCAGCCTGTTCGAATATCCCGAAGCTTTATTTACAAGTTCCCTGAGAGAGACTCCCTCCCTAAGGATGCAATAGATATCGTAATAATCCCTGAATTCATTCCGGCGGAGAATAAGTTCAATTTTCATCGCACCAATGGCAGGAATATCGGCTGCTTTTACATTATTGATAATTTTAACGGGGCTCTTTACCGGACTCAGGTTGTTCTGTTTTGTCATGAAAGTAATCCGCACCTTGCTGATAATAAAATTCACCTGATCGAAACCCAGGATATTTCTGGACGTTATTTTTCCGACTACCCCGAGCTCTTTTTCAATTGACGGCCAATCGACTTCCGGTTTATCTTTTTTAATGTTCTTCGTCCAGATACAAAAGTCAAGGTCCTCACTCTTTCTTTTATTTATCTGAAGTGACAGGGCACTGCCTCCTATCAGCATATAATCACTTATACACTTCAGTCCTGACAGAGTTACAAATAAGTCATCAGTGTGCTTTGCAAGTCCTTTCATTGCAACGAAGTTAGTCTTTTACGTAACGAATCACGGATATATCTCTCAGGATGGGCTATGTCAAAATAGAGAAATGCATATAAAACATTTACCTTATGATATGCAGGACCCTGTGGTACTATTAATTCCTTCCATATATCCTTTATCATTTTTTTGGGGAAAATGGTAAAAAGAGTATCTATATCCCCGATATCAAGATACATAAGGGCTTTTTCAATCAGCACTTTATCGCTTATTTCCCTGCTTGAATTATTGATATACCAGAATGCCTTTTCGCGTCTCAGCTTCCTGAAAAGATCCATTTTAATCTTTTCGGAATTGTTCCGGTTTTCCCACCTCATCTGCCTTACGATCCTGTAACCGCACACTTCAAGCAGCCTTATACGGCTTTCCAGTTCGAGTTTATTCTCAAGAAATCGCTTCTTGTAAACCCTGGCTGTAGTTCCTTTAAGGCCTGAATCCTTATACCAACCCCGCCTGCTTACGAGTTTCTCTATAGCCTGATCAGTCGTCAACATAACGCAAATATACATATTTCGTTACATTTATGAAACGCTATATGCATTTTTACATATATTTTTCACCAAAGCCAAAATATCCTCTTTACTTCATAGTATATTAAAAGATGTTACGGGAAAAGCTATATTTGATATTTCAAAACAAGCAAGATATGACAAATAAAATCTCCAGATTTCTGTTCATGCTGGCTCTATTTTCAGCGCTGGCAATCAATGCCGCCGCACAGGCAGGCACCCCACTTGTTAAAGTAATAGTCTCTCCCGACCATAAGGAATGGGCATACAAAGTGAATGAGACTGCAAAATTCACAGTTCAGATTATGCAGTACGGCAACCTGCTGGATAACGTCACTGTCGATTATGAGACAGGGCCCGAGGCTCTTCCTGATGTAAAAAAAGAGAGCGTTGTCCTTAAGAACGGAAAAACAGAATTCACAGGAACAATGAAAGTTCCCGGATTCTATCGTGTAAGAGTGTGGGCTGTGGTTGACGGAAGAAGATACGAAGGCCTTGCTACTGCAGCTTTTGAACCTGAAAAAATACAACCCACAGTTAAGGATACTGCCGACTTTGACGCTTTCTGGACAAAGGCTATTGAAGATGCAAGAAAAATCAACCTTGATCCAAAGATAACGCTCATGCCGGAAAGATGCACAAGCGATGTAAATGTCTATCATATCAGTTTCCAGAATGATGCATTCTCGTCAAGGATCTATGGCATTCTGGCTGTTCCGAAGAAACCGGGGAAATATGCTGCAATCCTTAAAGTTCCGGGAGCAGGAATACGTCCCTATTCAGGTGATGTCAGGCTTGCATCCGCTGGATTCATTACACTTGAGATCGGGATACATGGGATCCCGGTAAATCTTGATCCGCAGGTATATATGGACCTGAATGGAGGATCACTTGCAGGTTACTGGAGCATAAGGCTGAACGACAAGAATACACATTATTATAAAAGAGTATATACAGGTTGTGTCAGGGCAGTAGATTTCATATACACACTTGCTGAATTTAATGGTGCTGATATAGCCGTTACAGGCGGCAGCCAGGGCGGAGCGCTGACTATTATAACCACTGCCCTCGACAATAGAATAAAATTTGCAGCTGCAATTTATCCTGCTCTTTGCGATGCCACCGGTTATCTGAATAAGAGAGCCGGAGGATGGCCTCATTATTTCAAGAATACGGAACCGAAACCAGGAGAACTTGAGACAATCAGCTATTATGATGTCGTTAACTTTGCCAGGAGGGTAAAAGTCCCCGGATATTATACCTGGGGATTTAATGATCTTACATGCCCTCCAACATCAATGTACTCGGCATATAATGTAATTACTGCTCCCAAAGAGCTGCATCTCTTCCTCGAGACTGGTCACTGGACATTTCCGGAACAGGCCGAGATGCTGAGCAACTGGCTGGTAAAAATGCTGAAAGGTCAGTAGTCAGATCAGCCGACTGTATTTATTTCTACTTATTAATCGATTTCAGGAGTGATACAACTTCAGAGTGCCCGTTATTCCCTGCAAAAGTAACTGCATAATCACCGTCAACATCTTTCGCACCAGGATCTGCTCCGTGTGCCAGCAAAAGTTTCACAACATCGAGCTGTCCCTCAGCAGCGGCATACATAAGGGCGCTGAAATGTTCTTCCCTGTCAATCAGGTTTGGGTCTGCACCATGGTCGAGAAGTAACTTTACGGCAACAGGATAAGGCCCCGAGGAAGCCATCATCAGGGCACTGCGGCCATAAATGTCCTGGAGATTGATATCCGCGCCTTTTTCAACAAGTCTCTTTATAACTTCTGTATGACCGTTGAAGGATGCATACATCAACGGAGTACGTCCCTCCCGGTCTTTCAGATTCACATCAATTCCTGCTTCAAGAAGAGCAGTTACCTGTACCGACTGTCCGTTCAATGCCGCCTCGTGGATTGAGATGTCGGGTTTGGATTTGGATATCCAGGCAGTGTCCTGCACAGGATTGGCATATTTTGCAGAATTATCTTTCCGGCTTTTACAGGAAAAAAGGATAAATAAAGGTGCCAATAAGATAAGTGAGATTAATCGGGTATATTTCATTCTCCTGTTGATTTAACGGAAAATCTGTAAATAGTCCTGGACTTAAATGTTTCCCCGGGATTAATCACGGTTGTCGGGAAATCGGCATGATTGGGGCTGTCAGGATAGTGCCCGGTTTCAAGACATAATCCAGAACGGTAAATGTAAGGTTTACCTCCATGCCCGATCCTTGTCCCATTCAGGAAATTACCACAATAGAACTGAACTCCCGGTTGGTCTGAAATAACTTCCATGAATCTTCCGCTGACCGGTTCATAAACAGAGGCATCGACTTCTTCGGTATTGTCAAAAATAAAAGTATGGTCGTAGCCTTTGCCGAAAATGAGCTGATCATAATTTTCTCCTATTCTTTCACCGACAGTATGGGCTGTGGTAAAATCAAATGGTGTACCTGCAACCGGTCTCAGCTCGCCTGTGGGGATAAGGAACGTATCAACCGGAACGAATCCGGAAGCCTTAATAACCAGCTGATGATCAAGTATATTGCCATTGCCGGCGCCATGAAGGTTGAAGTATGCGTGGTTGGTGATATTGAACACTGTTTTCTTGTCAGTGGTCAAAGAATAATCAATAATGATCTCATTATTATCAGTCCATGTGTAAACAGCTTCAACATTCATGTTCCCGGGGTATCCAGCCTCCATATCGGGGCTCTCGTAAGTGAATTTGACAGTAGGGAATTCTGTATTCCCAGCTATCTCGGTAGTCCACACTACGCTGTGCCATCCCTCCGGGCCGCCATGCAGCGAGTTAGGACCATTGTTGATGGGAAGCGAATATTCAACACCGTCAAGAGTGAATTTCCCTTTTGCGATCCTGTTTGCATACCTTCCGACAATAGCTCCGAAATAACGGTCTCCGGCCACCATACCGTCGAAAGTATCGAATCCAAAAGTTATGTTTTCCTTGTTTCCCTCTTTATCAGGCACTTCGAGCCATGTTATTCTTGCTCCGAAGTTTGTTAGTTTCAGAACGTTTCCTGCTTTATTTGTGAGAGTAAGCAGATATACTTCGTTTCCCTTATAAGTTCCGTAAAGCTCCTTCTTTACCATTTCCTGCTTCTGGCCGCAACCACCAAAAATCACGGCTGCAGACATTAAGATCATTACCAGATTTAGTTTTTTCATAGTGATTTAGTTTTATATGTTACTTGTTGCTTGCTTCTCCCCCTCTCCCCCTCACGCCCTCTCCCTTTCCTTCTTCGGTTCCGCTCCGCGGAATTGCCTCGCTTCGTTCGTCAATCTTCGGTCTTCGGTCTTCGGTCTTCAAAAACCCACCCCTACCCCTCCGCTGAAGCGGGGCAGGCTCTCCAAGGAGGGGATTCTTTTCGTCTTGTTTCTTTCTCCCCATCACCCACTCGCCCCCTCACCCCTTCTTTCTTTTGTCTTGGGTCTTTTATCTTTTGTCTTTGTTTTTCAATCTTCATTCCTTTGTTCTGAATTGTGATGCGGGCAATCCATCCTTGTTGAATAAGGTTCCAATCGCCCCGTTTCTCCAGCAATATCTTACAGCTTCAGGTTCAAGAATTTCCGGAGATGACACCCAGACTTTGCTGCCGACTATTTTTGCAATTGCCTTTACGTACCTGCCATCTTTGCCAGCAATCTCAAATCCGGGAATGTATTCTGTTGTTGAAAAAAGTCCTGATTCTGCATTGTCGAAGCTGATCTTCATTGTGGCTCCGTCTAGTACCATAGATTTGTAAACAGGACCAAGAGTCGGAACTTGAATCCCGTAATCATTTGCCAGGGCAAGGTTAGCTAATCTCTCTCCCACCTCCAGTTTAAAGGGAGGATGTATATTCATTACGGTTGCAATGTCAAGGGTGACAACCATTCCTGTTTCAGGAACCGAAAGTGATTTTGCCTGTGCTTCACGGAGCAGAACAGAGTTATCTGCATCAAGCCCGGCATATATCCATGGCGCAATTTGTACGAAATAGAACGGGAAATCCTTTATCTCCCAGGCATCTCTCCAGTTCTGAATCATCAGCGGGAAGATCTTTGCATACTGGTCTGCCCTGCCTACGTTTGATTCACCCTGATACCAGATTGCACCTTTTATAAGGTAATCAAGAATAGGATGAACCATTCCATTATAGAGTGTGGAAGGCGAATATGGTCCAATGGATTTAGGTCTTTTCTGCTGTAGAAAATCTTGTTTGGAATAATCAAAAACATAGAATTTATTCCCGTCAAATTCTGCTACAGGCTGATACTTCCAGTCTCCTTCGATGCTGAAATTAAACATCTTATTATCCTTCGTGACAAACCTCATTGAACCTGGTTCTCCCCATATTCCTCCTCCACCCCGGGTATCGAGGACACGGACAGAAATGACATTTTTCCCTTCTCTGATCAAATTGCCCGGGACTTCATAATTTCTGCCTGTCTGCCAGAAGCCATCCATCTCGGTTGCTCCCACAAGTTCCCCGTTAAAGTAAGTCCGGTCCATGTCATCGATCGGACCCAGAGCAAGAATCATGTTTTTGCCTTTCAGGTCTCCCGGAAGTTCTATGGCTTTCCTGAACCAGACAGCTCCGTCAAATTCGCCAAATTTGCCTTCAAACTTTCCCGGCAGAATTATTGATGGCCAGGTGGAATCATCAAAATCAACTGATGCCAGGCCGGAATCACCAAAATCAAGGTTCTTCCACTGATCATCACCTGCAGGTTTGACCTCAATCTGCTTATTTCCACCAAGCCACGTTTGGTATTCAGCAAGGCTTGATTCAGAATCAATCATGGCATCAATCTCTTCAACAAATTCACCGGCATTTTTAAGCACCTCCCGTGAAGTCCATGCTTCAGAAGGTGTGCCTCCCCAGGCTGATTCAATAAGTCCGATCGGAATATTGAGCTCCTTATTAAGTTTCCTGCCAAAGAAAAATGCGGTTGCTGAAAATGGTTTGACAGTTTCAGGAGAACAGACTTCCCATTTGCCTGTACACTCTTCAAGGGGTACTCCTGAGACTTTTCTCTGTACTTTAAACAGACGTATTCCGGGTAAAGATGCTTCTGAAATTGTCTTTGCAGAATGCATAATCGTATCAACAGGAGGCCAGCCGGCTAAAGGCATCTCCATGTTCGATTGTCCGGAGCAGAACCAGACTTCACCGATCAGTATATTACTGATGATGATTGTAGTATCACTCCCTTTTACCTGAATCGTATAAGGACCTCCTGCTCCCGGAGTTGGTATTACGGCCAGCCATTTCCCATCCTTTCCCGCTTTAACCGGTACCGGATTGCCCCACTCCGGGGTAATCGTTATTCTGTGCATCGGATTGGCTTTGCCCCAGATCCGCGCATCGGTTTTCTGCTGCAACACCATATTGTCGCTGAGAATTGAAGGCAGCTTTATGAAGCAGGGATTTTTCTCCTGGCAAGCTGAAAGCAGGAGTGTCATTACAATAAAAAGAGTTGCTGATTTTTTCATGTTCAATATCTTATAATAATTTGTGTCTGTATCAGGAGATTCCTCACGATGTTCGGAATGACATCTTTCTTTAGAGGGAGAAGCAGGCAGCGTGCCGTACCACGGCACGCTGCCTGTCCCTTATATAAAAAACATCTGTCATTCTGAGCGTAACGAAGTGAAGCGAAGAATCCCCATAAATGTTATAAATTTTTTTAATTATTATCTTTTCAAAACAGTAATTTCTTCCCCATTATATACAACTTTAGTATCTTTAGTAATTTCAAATGTGAAAGGAACCTGCTTTTCTTTTGTAATCCATTTTATATTGAATGTTCTTTCTTTCAGCATTCCCTGAAATTCTCCTTTCCGGTCATCAATAGTCAGTTCCCCTGTCTCATTCTTGAAGTTGAATTTAATTGTACTGCATTTACCTTTCTCATAATTATAATTGACACCTTCATCTTCATACAGGGTGAAAGCGCAATCGCGGCCTGTATATACCAGGAGAGTCAGAGGATCTGCAGGTTTCTCATCAACATATTGTATCTCAGTACCAACGGGAATTATTGAGCCTTCCTTTACAAAAAGAGGCATCCTTTCGTATGGAGCATCAGCATCTATTTTCTGTCCTCCGGCAAAATATTTCCCGGAATACAGATCGTACCATCCATTGGCAGAGGGCAGATACACCTCGCGGGTGCGGGCTTTGTATTTATAAACGGGAGCAACAAGCAATGATGGACCAAACATATACTGGTCGCCGATGCTTTCAACATTTTCATCACCTCCAAAATCCATCACCATTGCTCTCATTATTGTATAATCATTGAAATATGTAAGAGCAGCAAGGGAATATGTGTAAGGCATCAGGAAATATCTCAGCTTATCGTAGAAAACCATGCTTTTATATGCAGGATGGCCTTCCGGGGGAATATTATAAACTTCCCGGTATGGGTACTGGCCATGGCTCCGGAAGAGTGGACAAAAAGAACCATTCTGGTACCACCTTGCATTCAGCTTATGGACTGAATCCACCATCCCTGATGGATCAGGGAATGTCTCAGGATTAAACTCATGAGATCCGCATGAATCTTCAGGCCAGTAAAACCAGTTGTAGCCCATTGCCCATTTAGGCATGATTGGGGCTTTCCCTGTGAGCGTCCGGTAGCCGCTGATCACATTATCGATGTTTTCCCCTGCAATGAAGTAATAGTCGATCTGATCGCCCATTTCTGAAAAGAGCGACAGATCGCCCTGTTCATCATAAAGCCTGAAAAGATAAATCTCTGAATAATCGCGTGGATCTCCTAATTTTGTAAGGGAATAGTTATTCCATAGAATGCCATAATTACGATTTGAGACTATAAATGGAACAGATACTCTGGTATTGTACTGGTAGAGACTTTCGTTCAATCCTTTATAATTGAACTCATCGGACTGGTGCTGTACCAGACCGTAGAAAGCTTCATCATCGGGAGACTCAAATACCTGACGCATTGCATAACCCGAAGTCCCCTCCACAATGACAGGAGTAAACGTCTTCCCTCCCGTATCCGGTTCAGCAAGAAGTATATTGTCATTTTTATCCCTGAAAATAATACGGCCTGTCTTAAGTGACACTTCTGTCTTAATACATGCAGTCGACAGAATAAGGCTTTCATTCTTTTCCGTAATATTAAATGGTGCGGGATCAGCCTGATTGATGACACACAGGCTCTTTCCCTGTGAAAAACTGTTCTTAGGGAAAGCGGTGACATGTATTATTTTATCGGTAATAATCTCAATGGAGACTCTTCTGGTACAGTGGCCTGTCCCGTCATTCACTTTAATTACAACCCCGTTACCGGTCTTTTGCCAGTTGTGAGGCACACACGAAAGTAACAGAAGGGTAATTGCAGGTAACACAAGATTTTTTTTCATGGCTATCTTAAAAATTGAAAGACTATTCAACTATCCATTCAAACAATCCGCTTGAAAAATCCCTGTTAAGCTTTACCTTGATCTTCAATGCAGATGTTTTTACAGGAACAAATTGCACAGAATCCCATCCATCCCTGGTTATCGTGTATTTCGTTTTTGCCTTTACAGGTTTCCATACATTACCGGAAAGGTAAAGGATCTCCCATTCATCAGGAATGCGGCAGCCTCCATCCGGTCCGTCGTCGAACCAGTATATTCTTGTTTTTGATACAGTTTCAGGTTTATCGAAATCATACTGGATCCATTCCCACTGATCTCTGTCAGGCCACCAGTGGTAATAAGAGATTGAATGGTCATTTGAATTTGCAGGTTCTTCCTGATCGTTTATCGCAGATATCGACCTGGTCATTTTGCTGGCTCTTATCATGCTCCTGTTTGCAATAGTCGGAGCCGGAAGCGGATGGGCATTCCCCGTCATGAAAGGAATCCATACCATCATCTGCCCTGGTCCGCGGTTGTTCCAGAGAGCATATGGTATCAGTGTTAGCTTTTCAGAGGGAAGTTTTTCTATAGTGCCTGAAAGTGTTTTCTTTGTCTGCCAGCCGGTGGTCCTGATAATCTGTGTTCCTTCAAGAAGTTTGTCGACATATTCCGTGCTCATCTCAGCATCCCTGTCGATGACAAGATTCAGTACATTCCCGGTATTATTATCAGGCCATTCAGCACAATAGATCAAAGGTCCTCTTTGAATGGCAACCTTTCCGATATCGGCTTTTATCCTTTCATCAGCAATCACTTTCCGTACAGGCATTGGAAAATCCACTTCAACCTTGTCGCCCTTTTCCCATTTTCTTTCAATTTCCAGGTAGCCGTTTTCAATCTCAGTTTTGACAATCTCACCGTTGACTTTTATGTTATAAGTCTGATCCGACTGATCATCAAACTTATAGAGTCCTCCGGGAATGGCTTCATTGAGGGCCCATCCCGGAATCCTTATTTTCAATGAAAATTTTCCTGCTTTTTCAGGGAATACCGAAATTTCAACATATCCATTCCATGGAAAGTCAGTTTTCTGTGTGACCCTTACTTTCCTATGTCCCATCATAATCTCTGCATCGTTGGAGATGAAGAGGTTAACGTAAAGATCCTCATCGGTAACGGCATATATGTAACCGGGAATTGCCGGAACAAACCTTGCCACGTTTGATGGACAGCAGGCACAGCCGAACCATGCCTGGCGGTCATGCTGACCATTTGATTCGAGCGGATTCTGATAAAAGAATCTGTCAGCCGACAAAGAAACACCTGACAAAGCAGAATTATACAATGTCTTCTCAAGTATATCTATATACTTTGTTTCACCATGAAGCAGGAAGAGCCTGTGGTTCAAGAAAATATCTCCTATTGAGGCGCATGTCTCACAGTATGCCGACATGTTGGGCAGGAACCAGGGTTCTGCAAATCCTTCATTCCCTCCTGTTGCACCAATACCTCCTGTGATATATATTTTCCTGAAAACAAGGTCTTCCCAGATTTTGGTAATTGCATTCAGAAACACCTCATCCTTTTCGATTGCAGCAATGTCTGCCATCCCTGAATACATATAAGTTGCCCTTACCGAATGACCCACAGCTTCTGTCTGATCTACAACTTTTTTGTGGGCCTGGTTATAAGTACTTCCGTTTTCGCGGATATCGAGAAAGAACTTCGCAAGATCAAGGTACTTTCTCTCACCTGTAACTCTGTAAAGCTTCACCAGTCCCATTTCAATTACCTGGTGCCCGGGATAGACCTTCACCCTGTCCCAGCCAAAATCTTTGTCAACCAGGTTGGCTGATTTAAGCGCAATGTCGAGCAGTGTTCTTTTTCCTGTTGCCTGATAATGAGCTGCAGCAGCTTCATACAGATGCCCGAGGTTATAGAGTTCATGACTCAGTACCGAATCCCTTTCCCATCTGTTAGGACTTGCCCATTCATGAAGACCTTTTCCGTCATGCATCTCAGCTATTGTCCTGTTGGTATAGAGATAGCCATCATCTTCCTGTGCTGCGCCTATTTTAAATATCAGTGTATCGAGGTATGCATCCAGCTTTGGATCAGAAAAAGTCTGAAGGGAAAAGCTTGCTCCTTCGATTATCTTGAATACATCTGAATCATCGAAGGGATAAATTCCCGTGAATGTTCCGGTGTCAAGTTTCCCGGCTATTTCAAAATTCCTGACCCTTCCTGTCGACTCACAATAAGAAAATGCAATGGGTATTGTTACAGTTGCATTTTTCTTTATCCTCGGCGCCCAGAAATTATCTGTAAGTCTGACAGAGGTAAAAGGTACAGGCTTAATCGGATAATCGTCAGAAGAATTCTTCTTTGAGCAGGACAAAAATGTCAGGGCACCTGCGATAATGATCAATAAGAATTTACCTGATCGGTTCATGATTTTATTTTTTCAATTCAAGCACAACTACTGATTTGGCCGGCATCGTAATGGCCAATCTCCCCTCTTTCAGCTTATATAAGGTTCACAGCCAATAAGCTCTGTAAGTCTTATAAACTCATGTGTTCCAGATGAATTATCTTCAACAACTCCGTCCAAATGTGTATTAATGACGGATCCTGCATGATTGGTGATTATTACAGGCTGGTTAACGGTTGCAGTTTCCTTCTGCGCATTTGTTGCAAGGAATGAACCTGCAATAATGAAAATTAAGACGGCCAGTGATTTTTTCATATGATTCCGATTTGATTTATTTTTCAATAATTCTTCTTATAAATTGCCCCTAAATCAAGGCTGAAAGAAAAGCCGTTACTGACCAGTCTTTTATATCGTTCCTTTATCAACCTGTAATAATAAGCTCCCTTCTTGGATGTCTCTTTTTCCTTCTCATCAAGTTTCTCAAGGATCCCCATCGTCAGGATTTTCTTTCTGAAATTCCTTTTATCAATGCTTCGCTGATATATTGCTTCGTAAAGATCGAGCATCTGGACAAGGGTGAACTTTTCAGGGAGGAGTTCAAAGCCTGCAGGCCGTATTTTGATCTGCAATTGAAGCTCCCTCATTGCTTTTTCAACCATAGACTGATGATCAAAGATTAACGGAGGAATATTTTTCAGTGACTGCCAGTGTGCTCCATTTTGCATGGATTGATCATGGTTGATATCCATTATCTTGATAAGAGCCCAGTATGCTACGGAAATTACCCTTGCACCGGGATCTCTTTCGATATCTCCATAACAATGGAGCTGTCTCATAAATACATTTTTCAAGCCTGTCAGGTTGTTGAGAATCCTGCATGCTGCAACGTCGAGACTTTCATCATCTTCAACAAAACCTCCTGCAAGAGACCACTTTCCTTTTGCCGGATTGAACGCTCTTTTTATAAGCAGCAGCTTAATTTCTTTTTCAAGTATATCATACCCGATAATAATGCAATCGACAGCAACAAGATGCTTTGAAAACTTTGAATAGAGCATTGTAAAATTCCGATGAAATATACAATAATGTTTTGCTAATAACTTAAATAATATCAGATAATTCCACCAGCAATATGATAGCTGATCTCATTCCATCTCAGTTCTTTTTTCAGTGCTGAATCCTGTATGATGAGCCCCTCCGGCAATTATCCATGCTGCTGCGCCTGTTTTCAGGTCAGGCATTGGTTTCCAGAGTACACTTGCCACCGGCAGCTCAGGCATATCGGGACATTTTACCACTTCTACATCATTAACTATCATCCTGAATCTGTTGCCAAGATCGATCACCGATACATTAATTGCTTTACCCGGAGCTGTCCTGAATACGAGTCTTGCCGGGTCAGCCTTACCTCCGATTGACAGCTGGTGTACTTCCACAGAGGGTTTGCTGAGTGCAATTGTAGGGCATACCTCGAGCATGTGTGCACCAAGCACTCTCATTCCCTTAGGATCGAAATGATATGTATAATCCTCCATGAATGAAGTTCCGCCTTTCAGTCCGTTTGCCATCACCTTCATTGACCTGACAAGAGCTGATGTTTTCCAGTCGCACTCCACACCAAAACCGTAACCTTTTGCCATCAGCCTCTGAACGGCCAGGCCGGGAAGCTGCCGAGCAAAGTTCAAAAACAGAATCCGGAGTAGTAAGCACTGGCTTGAACACCACCTTCTGAGATATTTTGGGAGATTTATCCAGCGCTGCTGCAATTATTGCCGAGTCAGCAGCAACCTGCTTAAGTGTCTTCGGGCCGTACAGATGCTGGCTTCCGGTCACGAACCAGACCTCTCTGGATTTAAGTTTGTCCATATCGATAAGTATTTTTAGTCTACCAGAAAATAATATAGAATGTTACAATCACGCCGAGTATTATTATTGTATGAATAACATCCCATTTGTTCCAGCTTTCGCTGGTTAGTTTCTTCGCTTCAGGAGTTGCAGCGCCACTATATGTGAATTTCAACTGTTCGGGAGTCGGAGCTTTTGTCAGAAGGCTGATCCCAACCATTAAGAGGATGCAGAAAAAGAAGAGCAGTACAGTATAATGGTAAATGTTCATTGAAGCAACACTATAGAAGAATCCACCTGTATCGGCAAAATGCTGGCTGACACCAGTCTTAACCTGGGCTATAAGCTCTGATGCATGTGCTTTTCCTTCAACTGTGAGGGTCGAAAGCGAAAGTTTTGCTTCATTTATTTTATCAGTCAGAGTAGCAGCCAGGTCAGCAGGGAAGGTGCTTTGAATCTTATCGCTGATGGATGTCAGATCATCCAGTTTATCCAGCTTGGCATCTTCCGCATTTATATAAAGTACAGATTTTACCAGCGATCCAATTTTTCCGACCAGTCCAAAAATGATATTCAAAGCAAGCTTGAACATTCCCAGGGTAAATCCTGAGATCATGCCCCAGAATGCAGCTTTTGATGTCATCCTTTTCCAGAAAACTCCGAGCAGGAACACTGATGCAATTGCTGGTGCAAGCATACCCTGAACCCCCTGAAGGTATTCATAAAGTACTTTGCCAAGGCCGAGCATAACCGGTATCCATAGTACGCCAAGAACCACAACTGTCGCAGTCGCTGTTCTTCCTATTCTCAGGTAATGTTCCGGTGATTGACTTGGGCGCATTCTTTTATAGAAATCCTCAACAAAAAGCATGGCTGATGAATTGAACAAAGAAGCGAGAGAGCTCATGAGAGCTGCAAGCAGACCGCAGACCACTATTCCTGTAATTCCTGTTGGCAGAAGCTGCGCAACCATTGCAGCAAATGCTGAATCGCTGCTTCCGACCTGCAGCAGACCTTTCTGGTTAAGAGCAAATGCTATCATTCCGGGTATAAGGAAAATAAAAACAGGCAGCAGCTTGAAATATCCTGCAAGTATTGCACCGCGCCTGGACTGCTTCTGGTTCTGTCCCGACAATACTCTCTGAACAATATACTGATCGGTGCACCAATACCAGAAGCCTATACATGCTGATGCCAGAAGAACACCGGTCCAGGGGAAGTCAGGATCATGTGACGATCTGATAAGGTGCATGTTATTTCCAACAATATTTTCGACTTCTGCCCATCCGCCGACCTTTGCAAGGCCGACTATTAAAATTACAATAGATCCGAACAGGAGCACAGGTGTCTGCAGAACAGAGGTATACATAATAGCTCTCATCCCGCCTAAGATTGTGTATAAACCTGTAATGACAACAAGTCCGATTGCACTTACCCAGAAGAAATCGATCTCTTTTCCCAGAATGTTAACCGATTCAATGTTGAATACCTGATCAAAGACCACACCTCCTGCGTATACAGTTACGGCAACTTTTGTAAGCACATAGCTCACAAGAGATATTCCTGAAAGGATACTCCTGGAACCGGAATTAAAACGTTTTTCAAGGAATTCAGGCATTGTATAAATTTTGATCCGGTCGTAGAAAGGAACAAATACCCATCCAAGGATAAGAATAAACCATGCATGCATTTCCCAGTGTGCCATGGCCATTCCGCTGATGAATCCTGCGCCTGCCAGACCAACAAGGTGCTCCGAACCGATGTTTGAAGCAAAAATTGAGGAGCCTATCTCCAGCCATTTTGCATTTTTCCCTGCCAGGAAATAATCAGTAGTATTTTTATCCTTCTGATACAATACCCAAACGATTATGCCTATCAGTCCGAGGAAGAAAACTCCCAGAACAATCCAATCCAATGTTCCCATAAAAATTACTTATAATTAAGAGTTAGGAAATCAGGTTACTTGTAACAGGTAAATTAATATTCTTTAATTGTCGTATGCAGATCAGTAATGTTTAGTCAGGTTCGTCCTGGTTCTTTACAAATCTAGAAAAATATTCCCTTTAAATGTAACATTTACACTCAAAAAAATATAAAGACCCCCTGCCCCGCTCAAGCAGGGCTTCCCCCTCCCGCCCCGCGGGATTTCATGCCGGGGGATCAATTCAAAAATTTTCAGAATATCCTGATCTAATGCGGATTAGCCCCCCTTCAGGGGGGATGGGGGGTTCCATTCCTTCAGTGAGGACTGAATAAAATCGATGATCTTCTGGTTTTCATCCTTGCCTGATCCGGTAATTTCGAATGGCTCACCAAATTTGATGAAAACAGGTTTATGACGATCGATCGGACCCACTTCCTTGATTATTTTACCGTTCCCCCAGTAATCTGTTTTCAGTGCTACCGGCACCACTTTTACCCCTGCTTTTTTTGCCAGCTTCACTCCGAGTGAATTGAACTCTTCAGGCTTGAACTCTACGCTTCTGGTGCTCTGTGGGAATATTACAATTGAAATACCTTTTAATAATAATTCCATTCCCCCGTTCATAACGGCCTCCAGATCTTTCCGGGGATCGGTCCTGCCTACAATAATCGGATCTCTGGATGACATCACATCACCGAAAAGCGGATGTTTCACCAGACTCTCCTTGACCACAAAAGTAACCCGTCGCAGGGGAGAAATAATACCCGGCAGTATCATCGTCTCAAGAGTGCTCATGTGATTCCCGATAAATACAACAGGTTCTGAAGACCTGATAATATTTTCCATGCCGGTAATATGGAATTTCGCTCCTGTCTTTTCGATGAACCTGAAAATATAATTGGAGGAATCGGCCCAGGCTTTATCATCATATAGCCCGCTTCTCGCCTGCTTCCTTGTTTTGAGGACAATAATCGCATATTTGTAAATAAAGTAAAGTCGATTATTCAGCTTGAACCGCTCACATAGATTTAGTTTCTCTTTGACAGGAGAATCATATGAATATGACTGAAAGTAGCCTACTTGCATAAATATCTGAGATCTCTGCTTTTTGATCTATGCAAAGTTAGTTTTCATTTATTAAAAGTCAATATCATTAACGGCAGTGAGCCGGAATATTAATATTGGAGTTGGGCAATTTTCTATTTCAATAAGCAGGCAAGTGATCTGTCGGGACTACTGATCTATCTGCTCAGAAGTGGCATAACCAGGAGTGCGACGGACAATCCTACGAGAATTACAACGGCTGACCAGCCTATAATATTTGTCGTCCTGCCATTCACATAAATTCCCATCACTTTCTTTTTATTCACAAGGATCATCATGCTTACAAGAACAACCGGTAAAAGAATCCCGTTAATTACCTGCGACCATAGTGTTATAGGAATAAGCGGAGCCCTGGGAATAAGAATTATCAAGGCAGATATAATAAGAATTCCGGTATACAGGATATAAAACTCTTTCGCTTCATTCCATTTCTTGTCGATCCCGGCCTCGAAGCCAAAAGCTTCACAGACAAAGAAAGCAGTTGCAAGAGGCAGAATGGTTGCCGAAAATATTGATGCTATGAAGAGTCCGAATGCAAAAACCTGGGATGCAATATTGCCTGCCAGAGGCTTCAGGGCAAGGGCGGCATCCTTGGCAGCATTTATTTCTATACCTTTTGGATGAAGTGTTGAAGCGCATGCCACCATAATGAAAAAAGCGACAACAACGGTTATGACGCATCCTACAACCACATCCGCGACCGTATATTTGTAATTCTTCATTTTGAGTCCTTTTTCAATTACAGAGGATTGCATATAAAATTGCATCCATGGAGCAATAGTTGTCCCAACCAGTCCTATGACCATCGCAATGCTTTTTGTGTCCATATCAACCCGGGGATGGATGACCGCCTTGCCAATCTCTGTCCATTCAGGTTTTCCCATAATTGCCGACACAACATAAGTAAGGAGTGATACGCTGAATATCAGAAAAATACGTTCTGCGATCTTATATGTACCTTTTACAACAAGAAGCCATACCAACAGTGCCACCACGGGGACAGAGATGTATTTGTTTACTCCAAATACCTCCATGCTTCCGGCTACACCGGCAAACTCGGTTGTTGTATTTCCGATGCCCGAAAAAAGCAATCCCAGAAAAATGAAGAATGTGATCCTGATGCCTGCATTTTCACGTATCAGATCAGCAAGCCCCTTGCCTGTCACAATTCCCATCCTGGCATTCATTTCCTGTATGACCACCAGAACAATAAACGAAGGAATAAGCGTCCATATCAGGCCGTAGCCATAAATGGCTCCGGCCAGGGAATATGTTGTAATTCCCCCTGCATCATTATCGACACTGCCGGTAATAATTCCGGGACCAAGTATCATTAGAAAAATACCAAGTCTCCTGAACAAATGCTTCCGTGACAGTTTTTCGATTGCCATGAGATCATATTATTTTCTTTTCCTGGTTTTCCTTTCACTTATGAGGTCTTCAACAACATCGTCAACAACAACCATACCCTGCAATTGCTCATCCTTGTCAATTACAGGAACGGCCAGGAGGTTATATTTTGAGACAATTTCTGCAATATCTTTTGTTTTCTGGTCGTCGAATAATGATACGGGTTCGGATTTCATTATCTGTCCGAGTGTTGCATCAGGCTCTGCCACAACAAGATCGCGCAAATTAAAAGTTCCGATAAGCTTGTCCTTTTCTTCCGTGACGAACAGATTATACAGCTCTGCCGGTTCAGGTTTTCTGAGCCGCAGTTCTTTAAGTACCTCTTCAACAGTTTTTGTCTCACTGAATGAAAGGTAGTCTGTCGTCATCAGACTGCCAACCAGATCGTCATCATATTCAAGAAGTTCCCTTACTTCCTGTGAAGACTCAGCTTCCATTTCCTTCAGCAGAAGTTCAGCTTTATCATCTTCAAGTTCATCAAGGATATCTGCAACCTCATCGGCCGGCATTTTCTCAAATACATCCGCAACCTTGTTCACCGGAAGGCTCTCAACAATATGGATCTGTGCCGATGTTTCGAGTTCCTCAAGCACGTCGGCAGCCTTTTCCTCATCGAGAGCAGAGAAGATGGAAGTGCTTGACTTCTTTCCCAGTTCTTCAAGTATATCAGCCAGATCGGAGGGGTGAAGCGTGTGAAGCTTTGCATAACTTTTTGAAAGCTTGATATTCAGATTTGAGAAATCGATTGCCTGAACATCATCCCACAGAATGAATTTTGCAGGGATACTTACATGGAACAATGAAAGGATTCTTTTGATGGGATAAGAAATTCCTATTCTTCTCAGCAATCCTTCAATGCCGATATCAACAGCAATGGCAAACGTTCCGGCAGGAAGAGTTGCAAGTCTTACATCATTTACACGTACAAGTTTTCTCCCTTCAAGGTCGACTATCTGCTTATCGAGGATGTTCTCAACGAGTAGAAGTCCGTTGTCCACATCATCTCCTGGCAGCTCAATAAGTTCGGTGCATGTCACATTGAGGGTTTCCCTTGCTTTTACAACCCTGAAAGTACTGAAGGAATAAAAATTTGTTTCTTTTCCGATCTTCAGCCTGACACCTTTTACCAGCTGCTGTGCCGGATCATTTTGTCCGGAAGGAACTGCATTGATAAGAAGATCTTTGATGATCCCAATGGCATCGCCATCGGATCCAAATGCTTCCTTACCTGTTATTCCGCTTAAATAAAAAGTTGTGAGTGAAGTCATAGTCACCTCCTTACTGCTACAGGCACAGCAGGGAGTGACCGGTAAACCGGCTATCCTTCCGTACCTGGGATTAAATTATATTCGCCGGATAGTCGTCCATTCGTTTGGAAAAAAAATTTCGCGTCGTAAAAGTAAAATTCGATGTTTAACTTTCCAAATATATTTTGAAGAAAGTGCCTAACGTGACTTGAGTAATTTTAACTTTAGTCTCTCCACACTTATGCTCTCTTCAAACTTATATTATAAAAGGTATTATCGCTTTTCTCTTCTTAGGATATTCATCGAAATGCTGCCTGTACCATTTATGAGAACTGACGGCTCTCGGGAAAAGGTTGGCAAAGGTAAAGACAAAGAATGCAAGTCCCGGCAGTGACCATGTCATCAGAGCCCATCCGCCCCATTCTATCAGTTCTCCGAAATAGTGGGGACAGGAGATATATTCAAACAGCCATCCGCGAGGGATGACATAATCCTTTCCGTTTTGCGACCTCAGCATTGCCAGCTTTTCATCTGATGTCTTATTAATTATATAGCCTGTTACAAATACTATTATTCCGGTAATGAACTGCCATGACATTAACCAGTTCAGATGATAATCCTTAAGATAAAAGACTCCGTAACCATTAATGAAACCATTGAGAAAATTGAAGAGAATGGCCATTAATACGATCACCAGAGGATAAGGTTTATTCCTTCCCGATTGCCTGAAGGGATAGTAAAATGTCCTGTGAACATAATGCAGCAGCCAGACCGAAAATAAGATAATGAGAACCACATTCCTATTCTTTGACAGTATAAAAAACAGAATTATGAGCGCCGGGGAAGTAAATTCCATTGTAAGCCATGCCCATTTTGATTTTATGTCAGGGCCCCAGCCTTTTCTCTGAAATTTGCCATAAGGTGCCGAGATGAAAAAAAGCAATACAAAAACAAAAATTGCACAGCTGAAAACAATGATTAAAGCATCCCTGTATAAAATTTCCATTATGACTTGGGGTAAAATAGTCTGTTTTTCAAGTTTTTCCGTAAGTAAAGGTTCAAAAATACACATATCCATGAATTAAGTACTACCAGATCAAGAATTACTTTTTGAACATCTTTTTGTTAATAATAACCTCTTTTTGTTTACTTTGCCCACGGGTAAAAATTATAGTCATGAGAATATTACAGGAAAGACTTTCGAAGTACGATGCTCCTCAGAAGGCTATGGCAGCAGGAATCTATCCCTATTTCAGGGAAATTGAATCCGACCAGGACACCGTTGTAAAGATGAACGGGAAGGATGTGCTCATGTTCGGATCCAACAGTTACCTTGGTCTTACGAACCATCCAAGAATCAAGGAAGCTGCAAAAAAAGCTGTCGATAAATATGGAACAGGCTGTGCCGGATCAAGATTCCTGAACGGCACCCTTGATATACATATTGAACTTGAAGAAAGGCTTGCTGATCTTGTTGGCAAAGATGGCGCCCTTTGTTACAGCACCGGATTCCAGGTAAATCTCGGTGTAGTTTCAGTTTTGACAGGAAGAAAGGATCATATTCTTCTGGATGAGCTTGATCATGCTTCAATTATTGAGGGAAGCAGGCTCTCTTTTTCAAGAGTCCTCAAATATGCACACAACGATATGAATTCACTGGATACCAAGCTGAAGCGTTGCGTACCGGAAACACTAAAGCTCATTGTTACAGATGGAATATTCTCTATGGAGGGAGACATTGTTAAGCTGCCGGAACTAATCAGAATGGCAGAAAAATATAATGCAACAGTCATGGTTGATGATGCTCACTCAATTGGAGTTCTGGGTAAAAACGGATCGGGAACTGCTTCTCACTTCGGGCTGACGGACAAGGTTGACCTTATTATGGGGACATTCTCAAAGTCTCTTGCGTCGCTTGGCGGATTTATTGCATCTGACAAGGATACAATAAATTATCTGAAGCATAATTCACGGTCATTGATCTTCAGCGCAAGCATGACACCGGCCTCTGCAGCATCAGTTCTGGCTGCTATAGAAATAATGGTAAGCGAACCTGAAAGGATAAGCCATTTATGGGATATAACACATTATGCGCTGAAAGCATTTAAGGAAGCAGGATTTGATACAGGAAAATCTGAAACGCCAATCATCCCGTTGTTCATCCGCGATGACATCAAATCCCTGCTACTGACAAAAGCCCTTCTTGCAGACGGGATCTTTGTAAATCCTATTGTATCCCCTGCTGTGCCAAAAGAGGACTGTCTTATCAGATATTCACTGATGGCAACTCATACAAGGGAACAGGTAGATATCTCAATTGAAAAGATCACCAGGGCAGCCAGAGCGCTTAAGATATTGTAGTTAATGAAAAAAGTGATTTTGATCACCGGCGTGTCTTCGGGATTTGGAAAAGAATCTGCCAGGCTGCTTGCGGAAGCAGGGCATACTGTATATGGAACTGTTCGCAGGGATTGTGAAACAGACAAGTCAGTCAATGTCCTCAGAATGGATCTGACTGAGCCAGCTTCAATCAGCGGCGCTGTTGAAACTGTGATAAAAAAAGAGGGACGAATAGATGTTCTGATAAATAATGCTGCAATGCATAGCGCAGGTCCGGTTGAGTCTATACCGGAGGAATTCATCAAGCTCCAGATTGATACAAATTTTATGGGCATGGTCAGGATGACAAGGGCTGTCCTTCCCCATATGAGGAAGCAGGGCTCCGGAACCATTATAAATTTCAGCTCCATAGGCGGATTGATGGGGCTTCCTTTTCATGCATTTTATTCTGCCTGCAAATTTGCAATAGAAGGATTCAGCGAAGCGCTCAGGATGGAGGTCAGACAGTTCAACATAAAGGTAGTTCTGATCAATCCAGGCGATTTCAATACAAACAATACCATGTCCCGGCGAAATTTTCTCTCGCCAACCGGTCCGGAAGATCCTTACAACAAGCAGTTTATGACTGCCCTGTCCGTGATGGAAAGAAATGAACTCGCAGGAAGCAAGCCTTCTAAACTGGCTGCCAAAATAGGTAAGATCGTAGGAAAGAAACATCCCAACCAGAGATATATAATCGGAGCTTTCCACGAAAAAATGGCAGCAAGATTAAAATATTTTCTGCCAGGGAAACTTTTCAGATGGATTTTAGAGAAGAATTATAAAATGAAATAACAAAAAACCATTCCATACCTCCCTAAAGATCAGTTTTTCACCCATTCTCCCCCTCTCCCACTCTCCGTTTCTCCCCCTCTTTTTCTTAAGTTGAACTGTTTAAAAATAAAAGACATAATACAATTGATCAAATTTATTTTAATTTTGCAGGCTGATAATTCGGCCCGTAGCTCAGCTGGCAGAGCACGTGACTCTTAATCATGGGGTCGAGGGTTCGATTCCCTCCGGGCCGACTATCTTTTTCTTACTTAATCTCCCATTTTTTTGTCTAAATAAGAAATATTTCTTAACTTTGCTTATTCTTAGATAAGAATTATTCTTATTAAATAATAATTCGCATGAACAAAGAAAGAATCATTACGGCTTTAAAGCAATGCGGACTAAAGGTAACGCCACAGAGGATTGCAATATTTGACGCTGTTATCAACCTTAAAAATCATCCCACTGCTGAAAATGTGATCGACTCCATCAAAATAAACTACCCTAACATTGGGACAGGAACTGTATATAAGACTTTGGAGACTCTTGTACATTGCAACATTATTAAAAGAGTAAAAACGGATACTGACATTATGAGATATGATGCAGTAGTTAACCGACATCATCACCTTTATTGTAAAGAATCTGACCGTATTGAGGATTTTGTTGATGAGGATCTCGACAGAATGATCGATGATTACCTGAAAAAGAAGAAAGTTCCCAATTTCAAGATTGAGGATATAAAACTTCAGATAGTTGGAAAATTCCTGTTAAACAAATAGTGGCATGTTGATTTTTTTCAAGGCAATATTGATTTCTTTGGGCACTTTTTCACTCTTCTTTGGTGTTATGGGGATCTTCGTCCCCGGATTACCAACAACTCCATTTTTACTCCTTACCGCAGGATTATATTTAAGAAGCTCTGACAACCTGTATAAAAAGCTGACAACAAACAAATTAATCGGTCAGTATATCTCAGATTTCAATACAAATAAAGGAATGACAAAGAAATCAAAGATATATGTTATATGCACAATGTGGTCAATGATAACGCTTTCAGGCCTTATTTTTATAAGGACCCCGGAAGCAAGACTGTTACTTTTAATAACCGGTTTCGCAGGTACCTTAGTTATGGGATTTCTGATACCTACTGTAATTAATTCAAAATAATATAAATATGGAAAACGACCAGAAAAAAGTAAGCAAATGCCCTGTAACAGGAGCAACCCGGAAGCACACTATTGGTTCCAGCGGTACAAAAAACCGCGACTGGTGGCCTAATCAGCTGAAATTGAACATATTGAGACAGCACTCTTCTCTGTCGAACCCTATGGGTGATGATTTTAACTATGCTGAAGAGTTTAAAAGTCTGAACCTGGAGGCTCTAAAAAAAGATCTTCACAAGCTGATGACCAACTCTCAGGATTGGTGGCCTGCCGATTTCGGCCATTACGGACCATTATTCATCCGTATGGCTTGGCACAGTGCAGGCACATACCGCACTGGAGACGGCCGTGGAGGTGCAGGAGGCGGACAGCAACGCTTTGCCCCGCTTAACAGCTGGCCCGATAACGTAAACCTCGACAAGGCACGCAGGCTGCTTTGGCCGATCAAGCAAAAATATGGCCGGAAAATATCCTGGGCAGATCTTATGATCCTTGCCGGTAACGTAGCCCTGGAATCAATGGGATTTAAAACCTTTGGATTTGCCGGCGGTCGTGAGGATGTATGGGAGCCGGAGGAGGATGTTTACTGGGGCTCTGAAACCAAATGGCTGGAAAATGACGAGCGTAAACTCGATCTTAGCGAAGTGGATAATCCTCTTGCTGCAATTCAAATGGGGCTTATCTATGTAAATCCTGAGGGTCCAAACGGAAACCCGGACCCTGTTGCTGCGGCTAAAGATATCCGTAACACATTTGCCCGTATGGCTATGAATGATGAAGAAACGGTGGCACTTATTGCCGGAGGACATACCTTTGGCAAAACCCACGGAGCCGGAGATGCGGCTCTTGTAGGAGCTGAACCTGAAGCTGCCGGGATTGAAGAGCAGGGCCTTGGCTGGAAAAGCAGCTTTGGCACAGGAAAAGGAGGTGACACAATTTCAAGCGGACTGGAAGTTACCTGGACTCAGACTCCCGCCAAATGGAGCTATTACTTCTTCGAAAACCTGTTTAAATATGAGTGGGAACTGACAAAAAGCCCTGCTGGCGCTAATCAGTGGGTTGCAAAAAATGCCGATAAGGTCATGCCCGATGCCCATGACCCGTCTAAAAAGCACGCGCCAACAATGCTTACTACAGATCTTTCTTTGCGTTTCGATCCCATTTATGAGAAGATTTCAAGACGTTTTCATGAACATCCTCTTGAATTTGCCGATGCTTTTGCCCGTGCATGGTTCAAGCTGACACACCGTGATATGGGACCACGTGCACGCTACCTAGGTCCTGAGGTACCTTCAGAAGAATTAATCTGGCAGGATCCTATACCTGCCTTGGATCATAAATTAATTGATTCAAAAGATATTGAAACTTTGAAAACAAGGATACTAATATCCGGGCTATCAGTATCTCAGATGGTTTCTGTTGCCTGGGCTTCGGCCTCTTCTTTCCGCGGATCGGATAAACGTGGTGGCGCCAACGGTGCCCGTATCCGTCTTGCCCCACAGAAAGATTGGACTGTGAACAATCCTGCCCAACTGATGAAAGTGTTGAAAACACTGGAAGGTATCCAGCTTGAATTCAATAAGTCGCAATCAAACGGTAAAAAGGTTTCTCTCGCAGATCTTATAGTACTTGCAGGTTGTACTGGCGTTGAAAAAGCCGCAAAAGATGCTGGTTCTGCTGTTTCCGTTCCTTTCACTCCCGGGCGTATGGATGCTTCCCGGGAACAAACAGACGTTGACTCATTCAAAGTACTTGAGCCGCCAGCCGACGGATTCCGAAACTATATTAAAACCAAATTCGCCATATCAACCGAAGAGTTGTTGATCGATAAGGCACAATTGCTTACTCTTACTGCTCCGGAAATGACAGTTCTTGTTGGCGGAATGCGTGTACTAAATACAAATTTTGAC